>JAITQJ010000102.1 GCA_031288955.1 Planctomycetaceae bacterium
TGTTTATCTCTTCAAAATTTTTCCATTTCTTTACAACATCCGCCATTAATTTGGGAAGGTTCAAGCGAAGAAGAAAAACCTTTTTTGACAACCATAATATCAACGTCGAACATCATTGCACCTTCCTGATGATGCAGTTCGGCATTGAGTCCCTTCCGGTGTCCGACATTCTTGATGGTATTACGTACATCAATGAACCGGGCGGTATTAACGCCGTTCTTGCCGGTGATGTCGAAAAAATCTTCGGTGAAGATGAACGTAAATTGCCGTCCGCCTCTTGTTAACCGTGTTACAAAATCCTCTATATTACTTGCCATTGCTTACATCACTCATCCAATGATACCGGCATTATATCACAATAACGGAGACAATGCAAGCAACGGCAAATATCGGCTGCGTCTTTGTTCGGCACGTCGAAATGTACAGAGTGGTTATCATACCGCTTATTCCTTTTTGACGGGAATACGGTATCATTATATGCCCTGCCGCTTTGTTAGTCGCTCTGTAATTTATACACGGTAATTTATGCACGAAACGATACTCGTCCTCAATTTCGGGGCGCAATATGTTCAGTTAATCGCCCGGCGGGTCAGAGAATGTGGAGTTTATTCCCAAATCGTTCCTTTCGACATCACCGCCGATGAAGTCCGCCGCCTTAATCCCCAAGGACTTATCTTTTCCGGCGGTCCTTCAAGCGTGAACGATGAAAATCCCCGTCTTGCCGCTCCCGCCTTGTACGAACTCGGTATTCCGATTCTCGGTATCTGTTACGGTATGCAGAACCTTGCCGCCGCCTTCAACGGAACTGTCCAATCAGCCGGACATCGGGAATACGGAAGAGCAGCATTACATTTAACTCCCGACGGTGAAACATCTCCGTTGTTCAGAAACACGCCGAAAAATCAGCAGGTCTGGATGAGTCACGGCGACCGTGTTACCCGACTGCCGGCAGATTTTACGATTCTCGGTACATCCGAAAGCAGTCCGATTTGTGCCGTCAAACATAAAACGAAAGATATTTACGGCGTACAGTATCATCCCGAAGTCGTCCATTCGCCCTTCGGTCAGACCATCATCGGAAATTTTGTCAAAGACATCTGCACCAGCCGCGGCGATTGGTCGATGAAAAATTTTGCCGCCGAAACGATTGAGCGTCTCCGCAATGAAATCGGTAATGACCAGGTCATCTGCGGACTTTCCGGCGGCGTTGATTCCGCCGTTGTTGCCGCTATTTTATCGAAGGCAATCGGCAAACGCTTAAAATGTATTTTAGTTGACAACGGGCTGCTGCGGCGGGGTGAAGCCGAAGCGGTGCGTACCGCCTTTGAAGGACACTTTGATATTGATTTACACACTGCCGGTGCTGCCGATGAATTCTTTGCTGACCTCGCGGGGATTACGGAGCCGCAGGAGAAACGCCGCCGCATCGGACACCGTTTTATTGACGTGTTTGCGCAAGCCGCGAAAGAATTCAACGGGGCAAAATATCTTGCCCAAGGAACAATTTATCCCGACATTATTGAGAGCGGTCAGGCACTGCATCAGTCGCATACTTCTGCCAACGCAACGATAAAGTTGCACCATAATGTCGGCGGGCTGCCGGAAAAACTCGGTTTCCAACTCGTCGAACCGCTGCGGGAACTGTTCAAAGACGAAGTCCGGCAACTCGGCATCGAACTCGGTTTGCCGGAGGATTTTGTTTGGCGGCATCCGTTTCCGGGACCGGGTTTAGCCGTCCGCTGTATTGGGGAAGTTACACGGGAAAAAATCGAACGGGTACGCCAAGCCGATGCGGTGGTGATTGAGGAAATACGCTGTGCCGGTTTGTATCGCAGTGTTTCGCAGGTTTTTGCGGTTTTGCTGCCGGTCAAAAGTGTTGGTGTTATGGGCGACGGCAGAACATACGAGGATGCCGTTGCGGTGCGCTGTGTTACAACGGACGACTTTATGACGGCGGACTGGTCGCCGCTGCCCGACGAGGTGTTGCGGAAAATATCGACACGGATTATCAACGAAGTCAAAGGCGTAAATCGGGTTGTCTATGACATCAGTTCCAAACCGCCCGCTACAATAGAGTGGGAATAGGAAGCACTACACGGATACACAACGTTGTTTCGCTGTACAGGACTTGTCTGTACAGGACTTGTCATTGCGAACGGTTATTGCTATAATGGCAGCGATGTGTCTTTGTCGGCAAAACATCTATGAGCAAAATGATTGAAGAAAAGATTCATTTTCCCGTTCAACAAGCGGCAAAACCGCTTTTCGTCGGTATGAATCTCGGCGGTGCATACCTGAAAATCGGTATTATCGATAACGAAGGGCAAATCGTTTCGTTTTTTGCAACGCCGCATTATGCTGATAGAGGACCGGAAGAAGCCACTATTTGTGCCGCCGAAGCCGTCGAAGAAGCTTTGGAAAAAACCGGCGTACCGCTTTCCGACATCGCCGCTGCCGGTTATAGTTTTCCCGGCGCATTAGACCCGAAAACCGAACTGCTGCACCGTCCGCCGAACTTTCCCGACTGGGAGGGATACCCGATTGCTGCTAAATTGATTGAACACACCGGTATCAGGTCGGTCTATTTTTCTAACGATGCTAATGCGGCGGCATTTGCCGAGTTCTGGATTGGGGCTGCACAGGGAACGCATAGTTCGTGCTTATTGCTTCTCGATAAAGGTATCGGCTGCGGTATTATTGTCGAAGGACGGGAAATCATCGGCGCACACGGTTACGGCGGCGAATTCGGGCATATGATTATTGACCCCTCGCCGGGCGCACGCTGGTGTAACTGTCTGCATCAAGGACATTTAGAAGCATATTCCAGTTCAACGGCGTTGGCACGGCGGACGCTGGAACTTGTGCAGGTCGGACACAAAACGATGCTTGCCGAAGAGATTCGACCGCAAGACGATTTGTTCACAATCGCCCGAAAAGTGTATGAGGTTGCCGATAAAGGCGATGAATTGGCTCTGCATTTGATTTTGGACACTGCCCGTTTTTTGGGACTAGGCATTGTTACGCTGCTGCATACGATAGACCCGGAGTGCGTTCTTATCGGCGGCGAAATGATGTTCGGCGGTAAGGGAGCGAAAATCGGCAATTTGTTCATTGACCGGATACGTGAGGAAATCGAACACCGGTCATTCAGCGGATTGGGACGCAAACTGAAACTGGATTTTGCATCCCTGGGAGCATACGCAAGCACGATTGGTGCCGCCGGTTTAGCGAGAGAGCAGGACTCGATATTCTCAATAGTCGAATAACCGGCAATACACAGGAAAGAAAAACAATGCCGCAAGAGCGGGCGACCGGGTTCGAACCGGCGACAACGACGTTGGCAACGTCGTGCTCTACCAACTGAGCTACGCCCGCTTACGAGTTTATGCTATTATACATTCCTCCATACAAAAGACAAGCGGGGGGATATTTTTTGTTAAAGTGTCCGCCCGTTAAAGATACCTGACCGTTTTACAACACAAATGTTAGACCGCAAGTTTATTCTCGAAAATGCCGATGCCGTTAAACTTAATTGCGCAAACCGGCACGTAACCGCCGACGTGGACGGCTTCGTTAAACTCGAAACCGAACGTAAAGCACTGCAACAGGATTTGGAACGGCTGCAAACCGAAGCCAACGCCGTTTCCAAGTCCATCGGTCAGGCAAAAACACCCGAAGAGCGGGAGTCGAAAAAAGAAGAGGGACGGCAACTGCGTGAAAAATCCGGCGAACTGCGGGCAAAATTAGATGCTGTCGAGGAGGAACTCGACCGGCTTCAGCGGTCTATTCCGAATATGGCACATCCTGATGCCCCGATTGGTGCCGATGATACATCTAATCTGCGGCGGTCATTAGGAAAAACGCCGATTCCGCAGTTTTTGACAGAACAGGGCGGTTTCAAAGCGGTTGACCACGTCGTTCTCGGCGAAAAACTCGACCTTATTGATTTTGAAGCCGGCGCACGTGTTGCCGGTGCGGGATTTTATTTTCTCAAAAATGAAGCGGTACTCCTCGAACTCGCTTTGCAGCGTTATGCCGCTGGTATTTTGCAGACCGCCGGTTTTACGCTGACGGCAACGCCGGATTTGGCACGCAACGAAGTATTGCAGGGAACCGGTTATATTCCGCGGGGACCGGAAACGCAGATTTACAGCATTGACGGCACCGATTTAAGTCTTGTGGCAACGGCGGAGATTCCGCTCGGCGGTATGCTGGCGGGTCAAACGGTTGATGCGGAGACGCTGCCGATTCGTCTTTGCGGTATTTCGCATTGTTTCCGAACAGAAGCCGGTGCGGCGGGACGGGCTTCACGGGGCTTGTACCGGGTACACCAATTTACGAAAGTCGAAATGTTTGCATTCACGCTGCCGGAACAGAGCGAGGCGATGCACCAGGAGATGCTTGCGCTGGAGTGTCAAATCTTTGACGGCTTGGGGATACCGTATCAGGTTGTCGATACGGCAACGGGCGACCTCGGCGGACCGGCGTACCGCAAGTTCGATTTAGAGGCGTGGATGCCGGGACGGGGCGAAGCCGGAGAATACGGCGAGGTAACGAGTACATCGAATTGTACGGATTATCAAGCCCGCCGGCTCAATGCCCGCTTCAGAATGAAGGGAGAAAAAGGGACAAAATTTCTGCACACGTTAAACGGCACCGCTATTGCCATCAGCCGGGCATTGGTAGCAATTCTTGAACTGTACCAGCAAAAAGACGGCTCGGTAAGCGTTCCTGAAGTGCTGCGTCCGTTCGTCGGAAAAGATGTGATTCGCCGCTAAACAAGGTGTTGGCGGCTCTGAATATCAACACGATTCTGAACATTAACACTTCGGAACGTAAAATACGTCGGAAATACCGCAGCGAGCCGTAATCCGTATAATTACCCTAAATTGCCGATATTGACATCGCTGTAATTATGCGGTAAATTCTATATTCGGGGCTTTATTCGCCAACACCAATGAAAATCAACTCCCTTGAAATTGAACGCTTCGGTCTGTGGTCGGAATTCAAAATAACGAAACTGTCCGGCGGCATCAACGTTTTTTACGGTGCCAATGAAACCGGTAAATCAACGCTCCTCGAATTTGTCCGAACACAACTCTACGGCTTCACCGGCGAACGAAAACGTTTCATTCAGGGGACGGAGACGAAGGGCGGAACGCTGCTGCTTGAAACCGCCAGCGGACAATTCAGGGTACAACGAATGTACGGTGCGGGCGAAACGTTGCAGATAGAAACGCCGGACGGACAAAAACAAGGCTTGCAACTGCTGCGTGTGCTGGTTGCCGGTGTGGACGAACCGACGTTCAATAACATTTTTGCTATCGGTCTTGATGAATTGCAGCGGCTTGGTTCGCTTTCCGATACCGATGCTGCCGAAATGCTGTTCCGCTTAAGCGTCGGAATGGAGCGTGTGTCGATTGTTGACGCTATCAAGGAACTGACCGGACACCGCAATAAAATTCTGGACGTACACGAAACAGAAGGCAAATTATCGCAGTTGACTCTTTTATTGCGGCAGCGGGAAAAAACGAAAGAGGATTTATCGGCAGCAAAATCACAGGTTCGCCAATACGTTCAGTTGCGCAGCGAGCAGCGGATTATCGACCGGTCGATTGCGAATTTGCAGGACGATTTAACGCATTGGGAAAAAGAAAAACGTATTTATGAAATAGCGAAAGCAGCGTTTCCGGTCTGGCAGCGGCGGGATAAAGTTCGTGATGCCATCAGCAGTATGGGACAAGTTGCCGCCGTCGGCGATGATGTGATGACACAACTCGAAGCGGCAATGCTTGAGTTAACGCAGCAGCGGACAAATTACGAACAAGTCAAAGCGGCATTCGCAAAGGCAAAAAATGATATTGCGGCGTTAAATATCAATCCCGGAATTCAGCAACTCGCGCCCCGCATCGAAATATTGTTAGAGGAAGAAGACCGGCTCAACGAATTGGATGCGGAAGTCGAACGGCTTAATATGGAGATAGCGGAGTTTAATGCGAAAATCAAGGCGGAAGAATCCAAACGTACCGGCGGCACGGCGAACGCTAAAGCGGAGGCAGGTTTATCTGATTACCGAAGTTTTGCGAAGGCAGTAAACCGGGCGAACCGGCACCTCCTGCGGACAAAGGAACAGTTGGCGGATTTGACGGGACGCTCGAAGTTGTTGAGCGAAAAAATCAAAAGCGAACTGGTTAAACGGGACGTTAAAGATGTTTCAGAAGCGATTGCCGCTGCAAACGAAACAGTCGGACAACTGAAACGGCGGCAGGCGATTGGACAAAAAGCGGCAGAAATGTCCGCGCATCACAAAGAATTGCGGCGTATCAATGCGTTCCTGATACAGAATCAGGCACTGCCCCTCTGGATGCTCGGTTTGGTTGTCCTCGCCGGTTTGCTCGGTGCCGTTTGCATCGGGGTCGGCGTTTATCCGGCAATATTCGGTCTCGAAAAAAATCTGGCACCGCTTGCCGTCGTTTTCGGCTGTTTGGTTATCGGCGGTTCGATTGCGTCAAAGATTTTTTCAGAAAAGGCGAACGCCAAAAAACTGGAGATGAACCAGCGGCAACTCGGCGTGCTGACGCAGCAGTTGGAGCGTTTGAATCAGGAGTTAGCGGCAATCGACCAGCGTTATCCGGCAATCGGGACGGCAACGATTGAGGTTCGCCTGCAAGAGGTACTGCAAGAGGCGGCATCGCTGGAAAAATTGCTGCCGGCGGATGCGCAGCGGCGGCAGACAGCGCAGCGCATTAAACAGTTAGAAGTCCGGTTAGAACATTGCGGACGGGAGCAGCAAGAGGCAGCCGAACATTGGCAGGAGTTTCTGCAAAGCGTCGGATTAACGAACGATTGGACACCGGCGCGGATACGGGATTATCTGGAACACAGCGATACGCTCAACAGCCTGAAAAAAGAACTGGACAAACGCATCGGATTAGTCAATCAGCGGATTCAGGACGGCAACGCGATGACCAGACGAATCGAAAAAGTTGCCGAAGAAGCCGGTATCGACATTTCTAACGAAACAAGTTACAGCGATTTGTTCGCCGCGTTCCGGCGGCTGCTTGCACATAACAGCGAAGCATTAAAACATCGCAGCGGCATTGTACAGAAAGTCAAGACACAACTGCGTCCGATGCGCCGTCAGGTAAGTGCGGCACTGCAAAAGGCGGGACAATCGCTGCGGGATTTGCTGCGGCAATTTAACGTAAAAACGCCGGACGACCTGAAAGCACTGCATCTGCGGCACAAGGAGTACCGCAAACTGTTACAGCAGGAACAGAATATACAGCGTGAACTGGACGCAGCCGTCGGCAGTTTTTGCGAAGAGTCAGCAGTTGAAACGATTTTGTTACAAAATATCAGCGGTTCAAATGCCGCTCCAACGGAGCATATACAGATTTCGCTTGACGATGCCGGACATAACATTGAATCTCTGTCGGCAAAACTACACGAGGAACTGGAAACACGCGGGCAGTTGACGGAACAGATGAAACAGATTGCCGAAGATAAGTCGATAATCCGCAAACAGCGGGAGTTGGCGGTACTGGACGAAACGATTCGGCGGTCTGTTCGGCAATGGCAGATGTATGCAGTTTGCAGCCGAATGTTGGACGAAATCAGGGCGAGTTATGAACGCGACCGGCAGCCCCGGACGTTGGCAGAAGCAACGGAATTGCTGAAACGTTTAACAAGCGGCAGGTATCAGCGGATTTGGACACCGCTGAGCGAAGAGACTTTACTGCTTGACGATGCTGACGGCAAGACGTTTGATGTTGCGCAGTTGTCGCGCGGTACACGGGAACAACTTTTTATTGCGCTGCGGCTGGCATTGGCTTCGGAATTTGCGAGGCACGGTTCCGTCTTGCCGCTGATATTAGATGATGTGCTGGTGAATTTTGATTCGCGGCGGGCGGTGGAGGCGGCGAAGTTGCTTTTGGAATTGGCGGCATCGGGACGGCAAATATTCCTTTTTACGTGTCACAAACATATTTGCCGGATATTCCAGCGTTTGGACGTACCGGTTCGGCTGCTGCCTGATGCCAAAAAAACGGCAGAAGCGGGGGCGGAGGGGATTACGGCGGTTTCCGCTCCTTTACGGGTTTTGCTGCCTATATCGGTCTTGGAACGCCGGCGGCGGCGGCGTGAACACCGGGCGCGCTGGCAGCATCGGGAGTTGGAAGAACAGCGTTTGACTGCGGAGTTAGCAGCGCGGGAGGAATCAATACGTTTGGACGCAATCCGTAAGGCAGAGATACAGCGGTTGGTTCTTCAAATGCAGCAGCAGGCAACCGCCGAAAAAGCCGTCGAAGCCGAACGGGGGAAGAGCGAGTAATTGTCCGCCCTTGTCTCTCGGCACACAAGCGGGAGCGTGGGGTGTTCGCCCCCCGATGGTGCGCTATCACTTTTTTTCAACCACGAAGAACACGAAAAGGGATATTGGGGCGTGTTGACTCTAATTTATCAGATAGATAGCGATGTTAGCGAGTGTGATGAAAGCGTTATAGGTTTCGTCTAACTTATCATATCGGGTGAATACCCG
>JAITQJ010000154.1 GCA_031288955.1 Planctomycetaceae bacterium
CGGCGGAACTGGCGTATGCTTCGGCGACCGAAGGTTTTGATGCAGCGGCGGCTGTGGTTGAAGCGTTTAATGCGGCTTATGCGGCAGGCGAGTTTGCGACCTACGAAGAGGCGTTAGCGGCGTGGGAAGTTGCCCAAGCGGCTTGGAGTGAGGCTTCTGGAATTTTGTCCGCAGCGCAAACTGCTTACGAAACGGCGAATGGTTTGTTCACGACTGCACAGACGGCTTACAATACGGCGAATGCGGCGTATGGCAAGTGGAGTACGACTGGAGTGGTCAATCCGACCGATGCCTACAATGCGTATGCGATTAACAAGTTCAATGCTACGGCAGCGTCTGCGGGTTCGCTTGGCAGTTGGGAAACCTCCGGCGTAGCTGCCCCCGATGCCCCCACCAATTTTGTGCTGGCGGCACTGGGAGAGGTCAACGAAGACGACTTCGGCGGCAATTCATCGGAAACGCCGGAACCGGCAACGCTGCTGATTCTCGGACTCGGCTTGGCAGGTCTCGGACTTGCAAGACGGAGGAAGTAATGAGATAATGAATAATTAAGAATGAATAATGAATAATGGGGGAAAATAATTAACAATTAAGAATGAATAATGAATAATGGGGGAAAACGGATACCGCAATGGTATTAGCCAGTGTCTTCATTATTCGTTCTTCATTTTGCATTGTTAATTTTATCCCGCCGTCTTACGGCGGCGGCTCTGAACGTTTGCGGCTGTTTAGGCAGGCGGACTAAACGTTTTCCGGTACGCTGTAGCCTTCACGGTACGTTCCCCGCGCCAGTTCGTTCGCCTTATCATCGTTGGTGAAACGCTCCTTTTCGCCGTCAAAGAGCAACTGTTTGTTCCCGACACGGTACGCAATGTTGCCCAAATGAACTAACACCGCACTGCGATGACACTGCTCCGCATCGCCGTTCGGCTTCGACCTCCGCTGCAACGCTTCGACAAAGTTTGCCTGATGTTCCTGGTCAGGAAACGTTCCGCCGCCTTCTGCAACAATTTCATTGTTCTTTCCCAATACCTGCCAACCGCCGCCGTGTCTGCCGAGATACATCAACCCTTCCGTTCCGTAAATCTCCGTTCGGGTCGAATTGTTCCGCCAATTCGGGAACAGCGTCTTATCGCCGCGAATCTTGCCGGGCGTTTTCGTCATATAAGACGTAACTCCGCCGTTGGAACATGTCATCACGAAATCGCCGAAATCGTAAGTAATTTCCTGAAATTGAGGTGTTTGCGAATCTCCGCCGTTGATTTGCTTTGTTCCCCAGCCGTACACGGACTTCGGATGCGGCGGGTCGCCGATGACCAATCGGGCTAAATCCATCACGTGGGAAGCATCATCGGACAGCGTCCCGCCGCCGAGAAACCAATACCGGTCTCTGCCGCCGAAAGTGGATTTGCGGTACGGCTGCATCGGTGCAGGACCGAGCCATAAATCCCAGTTGAGGTCATCGGGTACCGGCTCTTCCGGTGTTACCGTAAATTTATTGCCGCCGTAATTCAGCATATTGTAACTTTTGACCGTTACAATTTTGCCGAGTTTGCCGCTCTTGATGTAATCCCTTGCCGAAAAAGCATAAGCGGCAGAGCGGTTCTGAAAACCGACTTGGACAATGCGGTCGTATTTAGCGGCGGCTTTGACGAGTTGCCGTCCTTCAAAGATATTCAGCGAAGGATTCTTCTCGACATAGACATCTTTGCCTGCCTGACAAGCCCGGATAGCAGCAGGCATATGCCAATGTTCCCAAGTGGCAATCCAGACGGCATCAACGGATTTGTCGTCAAAGATGGTGCGCATATCTTCAACGGCGTTCGGTGCGCTGCCAAAATCTTTTTCGACGGACTGGGCGGCTTTTGCCAATCTTGTCCGGTTCGGGTCGCAAACGGTTTTCAGTTGCAATACCGGATGTCTTTTGCAGCATCCGGGGGCGGTACTCATTCCGCGTCCTCCGCAGCCGATAAGGGCAAGGCTGATTTTATCGTTTGCCCCTTTTGTTTCTGCCCGCAGGTAGAGAAAGTTTCCGAAGCCGAGCGTTGATGCTGCGGCAGTCGATGTCCTGATAAATTGCCGACGTTTCATAACCGTATTAGGTAAAGACTACTGATATTAGTACCAATGTACCAATAACATATAACGGTGTCAATCGTCTGTCGGGCGGTGCTACGCTGCTCTTGACTCCCGCGGCGGAAAACATTATCGTCCGAAAGATTATACGGACTCACGGAAATGCGATTTTTTGTTTTTTTCGTTACATTTATTCTGCTGACCGGCTGTTCAAACGTTTTTTCTAACAAGGACAAACAAAAGAATGCTCTGACGCAGGACCAACTCGCCAAAGAAATTGAAAACGGCAAAACAATGCTTGTCGGCGATTATGCCGCCGTCGGAAATTATGCCCCGCTCGCCGTTCGCGGATTCGGACTCGTCGTCGGACTCTCCGGTACCGGCAGCGAAGATGCTAATTCATTAGCCTATAAAGAAGTCTATGACGATATGAACCGGCGGGGAATCCAAGGTATCCGCGATATTCTTGCCAGTCCCACAACCGCCGTCGTCGAAATACTCGGTTATCTGCGTCCCGGCTGCCGAAACGGCGACCGGTTTGACGTGCAAGTGATGCTCCCGCCTGAAACAACCGCCAAAAGTCTGCGCGGCGGAAAACTCCTGACAACGAAACTCCGCGAAATGTCCGTTATGGGAGGACAACTGCACGAAAGCAAGACTCACGCCGCCGCCGAAGGACCGATTATCGTTGACGACCCCCTCGCAACCGAAGCCGTCAATCCAACCGGATTGAAAAAAGGAGCCATACTCAACGGCGGTTCAGTAAGAGAACCCCGAACACTGTCGCTCGTGATGAAAACCGGCAGCGAGTCGGCTTTCATTACCGACCGCATCGCCAAAGAAATCAATCACCGATTCTTCATATCCGGTTCGCAGCGGAAAGGAATCGCCAATGCCGTTTCAGACTCGGTTATCATTCTCGACATTCATCCGTCTTATGCAAACGATACCTCCCGCTATGTCCGCATCGTTCAATCGATAGCGTGTTACGAAAATCCCGGCAAGCAGCAGGAACGCATCGAACGCTTAAAAACGGAACTGCTGAATCCCGAAACATCACAAAAGGCGGCGTTTCAATTAGAGGCAATCGGCAAGTCCGGTATCGAATCCTTAAAACCGGGCTTACAGAGCAGCGATACAGAAGTCCGCTTTCATTCGGCAACATCGCTGGCGCATCTTGGCGACGGTACTTCGGCAAAGACATTAACGGAAATTGCCCGGAACGAACCGGCATTCCGTGTGTATGCGCTGAACGCATTGGGAGTGATGCAGAACGATTTGGAAGCGGAAATGTCGCTTCGGGAATTATTAAACGTGCCGAGTGCAGAAACACGTTACGGAGCGTTTCGGGCTTTGAAAACACGCAATCCGTTTGACCCCGCCATTCGGGGTGAAGTTCTCGGCGAACAGTATCCGTTCAGTTATCACGGCGTTACAACGAATGTGCAGCCGATGGTACATATTTCACTGCATCGCCAGCCGGAAGTTGTTCTTTTCGGTTCGGACATAATGTTCCGGCAGCCGTTTAGCCTTGATGCCGGCACGGTCATTTTCATCAACGGTCAAACGCCCGGAACGGTAACGGTAAACCGTTTTGCGGTCAGCGGTGTTGACGAAAAGCGGACGGTGCCGAACCGCGTTGATTCGGTGATTCGGGCGGTTGTCGATTTAGGCGGAACGTATCCCGATATTGTTCAAATGCTGCGTCAAGCAGATGCGGCGAAAGTGTTGACGTGCCGGTTAGAGATTGATTGTCTTCCGCAGCCGAACCGGGAATACCGGCGCAATAACAGTTCTGGGGAAACAGAAACATCGGCGGAGGAACCGAAACAGAATCTTTGGCAGCGGATAAATCCGAAGAATATATTCGCTCCCAACCCCGGCGGAAAATCCTCCGATTACGAAGGAACAACAAATGTGTACGGCAGGGAATGAGATGCAATGGAAAAGGGAAAACGATTTGAGTGAGAAGGTGGAAGTGAAGCGAAACAGCGCAAAAACGCTGCGGCTTGCTGTGCTGCGGCTTGCTGTATCCTTTTTTTCGCTATTCGTTATTCTGCTTTGCGGTTGTGCGCCGAAAGAGAAGCCGACGCTTTATGTCTATTGCAGCGAAACGTTTTGGTACGTAATGCAGGAGGAAGGAATCGTCTTTCACGAAATTTACGGCTTCAATTTGCGTATCGTTCCCGTACGCGGCAAAATTATCGAAGATAAAACCGATACCGTCAAGATTGAATCGGGTGCTGATACTGATACCGCCCCAACACCGGCACCGTGGCGAAGCAGACCGACAGCAGAAACAGGCGGCACCAAAACCGGCAATGCTCTGCACACAGGGCTGAACAAAGAAATATCCGACCAACTCGAAGCCCTGTCGAACAACCGCTTCGGCGATATTTTTATCACCGATTCGCAAAATCAAATCAATAAACTCCGGCAACTGGCACTCATCAGCGGTGAGCCGCCGTTGTGTCATTTAACGCTGACGCTGTTGACGGCAACGGACAATCCGAAACAGTTGACTTCCGTCAAGAGTGTCCTCGACGGGCAGTACAAACTCGGCATTGTTGACCCGGCGATAGACGGTCTCGGCGAAGCATCGTGGAATATCGTTACGAAAATAATATCCGAAAAAATAACGTCCGATGACGGCAGCGGACAGGATACGGTGCCGGAAAATCTGCGGCAATTTAGCAGACAGTATGAACTCCTCGAAGCATTGGAAAGCGGTGAAATTGATGCTGCGCTTGTGTGGAACACGGCAAGCGTAAC
>JAITQJ010000168.1 GCA_031288955.1 Planctomycetaceae bacterium
TCATTGTACAACAAACGTTTTTCTGCCGCAAGCAAACTCCAGAGTTGCAATCGCAAGATTGCGGTTTGCCGCTCTAATCATTGACAAGCGGCACGGAAAAGGGAAAATGATAATCGCGATTAAAGAATAAAAAACGGTCTGAAACACAGTAAAATATGCCGACACCTTCCTTTGCCGAAACTCTTCATCAGCGTCTTCTCGTTTTTGACGGTCCAATGGGGACGGAACTGTATCGGCATCATATTTTCACCAACCGATGCTTCGATGAACTCAACCTGACCGACCCGAAACTGATTGAACGTATCCTGACCGATTACCGCAATGCCGGTGCCGATGTTCTAACGACCAATACTTTTGGGGCAAATCGTCCGACACTCGAAAAATACGGTATTGCCGATAAACTTATCGACATCAACAAGGCAGGTGCCGAAATCGCCCGGCGGGTTGCAGACAATAATCCCGCCGGCAGCCGCCTCTTCGTCGCCGGTTCCGTAGGTCCTGTTCGGGAAAAATTCAACGAATTGGAAAGCAGTGTCTCCGGTAAAACAGTGCCGAATTCCTCCGCCACTTGGGGAGAGATTCTCGAACAAGTTGATGCACTTTGGGCAGGCGGTGCCGACTTTATTCTCTTTGAAACACTTCCTTCCCGGTCAGCAATGGAACGTTGCGCCGCCGCAATGACGCAGCGTCCGAATATACCGTTCGTGCTGTCGTGTGCCGTTGTTCGGGAATCCGGGGACGGACATACTCCGCTTTCGGCGAGAGACGAATCACTTGTCCGGCTGTTAGCCCCGCTTCCGCAGCCGAACCTGATTGCCTTCGGAATGAACTGCGGCTCCGGTCCCGAAGGACTTTTAGCGGCTGCCGAAGACGCAGTCAAAATCACAAACCTGCCGCTGATAGTACAGCCTAATGCCGGTACGCCGAAAGAGTTTGAAGGCAGGCATCTCTATTATTGTTCGCCGGAATACGCTGCTACTTATGCAATGCGGCTCGTTAATCTCGGCATTGCGGCGGTCGGCGGGTGCTGCGGCATCACACCGGAGCATATTCGGGAAATCGCCAAAATGGTCAAGCCGCTTGCCAAAGCGCATACCGCTAAAATCGTTTTGAAGGAAACGCCGCCGGAAGTTCAGGAGAAACCAGAAACACCGCTTGCGGAACGTTCCCGATTGGCAAGGAAACTCGCCCGCCGGGATTGGATTACCACGGTTGAACTTGTGCCGCCGCGGGGATACGATTTGAAAGAGACCATCGAAAAGAGCCGAAAACTCCACCGCTGCGGAGTTGATGCCGTCAATCTTCCCGACGGTCCCCGCGCTAGTTCACGCATTTCGTCATTGGTTGTCGCCCGTCAGATATTGCAGGAGGCAAACATCGAGCCGATTCTCCATTTTTGCTGCCGGGACAGAAATCTGATAGGAATGCAGGCTGACCTTTTGGGATGTGCCGCCTTCGGTATCCAAAATATCCTTTTTATTACGGGCGACCCGCCGAAATTGGGACTTTATCCCGATGCAACCGGCGTGTTCGATACAGATTCTATCGGGATGGCAGCAGTGCAGCACCGTCTTAACCGGGGAGTTGACCTCGGCGGTCAACCCATCGTTCCGGCAACGCAAGCGGTGATTGGGGTAGGACTTGACCCGACATCGCTGGACAGGAAGCGGGAAATCGACCGCTTCCGCAAGAAAATTGATGCTGGTGCGGAGTTTGCTATCACTCAACCGGTTTTCGACCCCGATGCGTTAATATCGTTTCTTGATGAAATTGGAGAATGTCCCATTCCGGTCATTGCCGGTATATGGCCTCTTGCAAGTTACCGGAATGCCGAATTTATGCAAAACGAGGTGCCGGGAGTTGTCGTGCCGGAATCGGCAATGCAGCGGATGCAGGCGGTTGCCAAAAAGCCGAAAGAGGAACAATTAGCCGTCGGCATTGACATTGCCCGCGAAATGATTGCTCAAGTTCGGGGGCGGGTGAGCGGCGTTCAGGTCAGCGCACCGTTCGGACGCATTGAAATTGCGCTGGCTGTGTTGGAATAGTTGTTTCTGCCGGCACTGTTCCGGTTCCGTAAAACTTCCTTGACAAAAATGGTGAAACTGGGCGGTGTCAACGGAATTGCTTGAAAAATCGCCGTTAACCGGCGTATCAAGAGGTTCATTCCGTAATCCGGCAAAGGATATGAACGTTCCGTATGAATGGTATCAGCGGCTCGTGAACGTGTGCAGTATCGAATGGCAGGTTATCATAACGCTTGTCCATATCGGCGGTCTTCGCTGCCCTTCGGAAGTTCTCGCCCTTGAATGGAACGATGTCCGCACTGATACCAATCAAATTGTTGTCCGCTGCAAAAAGACGGGGCTTGCAGCGCAGCGATGCGGATAAATTTGTCGGAATGTATGTCAATGACTGGACTCTCGACTTCGGCGACCGCGGCAGAACTGCCGTCCGCGAACTTCTCAAACAGGCACACGAACACGGAGTTGTCCCGAAATTGGTCGTGCCGGAGTTTTATTAACAGGCATTTTATCACCGCCGACGACGGCATAAACCGTTTTAGAGTATTTTTCAATGGGAACAGGAAAAGCGTATTGTGTCGTAAAAACAATACGATATTCGTTCTGGTTTCCCGACGCTTCATTAAACCAAAGTAAAAGTTGGATAGATTTACCGTCCGGCGAAAGGGTTTCTGATTTTGGATTGGCTATCTACTTTCTGTAACAGTTTTATTATCAATTCCCAATTTACTATCCTCTCATCTTTCGCCCTTCATTTCCCCCACCGGCACGCCAGAAATACCCTCACCCCCGAAAAAAAAATTTATATTTTTTTACGCTTAAAATAAAGGGCTTTCAGCAACTCGTAGTAGGTATCTGGTACGAAAAGACTTGACGGCGAAAAAAAAAAAATAGGATATTGGAGGGTAATTTACGTTTCGCAGAGATGTTAGGTAAGAGCCGAAAAATTTTATGAACGAGCAACCGACCCTCAACGGCTGTCTGAAATGCGGAAAAAGCGTTGCTGATGATGCACACGAAGGACTTTGTCCTGACTGTCTGGCATTCTTGGCGGCAGACGAAATGTCCGTTATGCCGAATGCCGAGTGGAAGACGGAAATGCTGAACGTCGCTGCCGTTGCCGCCGCATTTCCGCGGCTTGAAATTATCAAAATCATCGGACGCGGCGGTATGGGAACTGTCTTCAAAACAATGCAGCCGGAATTAAACCGACTCGTTGCCCTCAAAATCCTTTCGCCCCACTCTTCGAATCACCGGCAATTTTTTGAACGTTTTTGCCGCGAAGCCCGACTCCTTGCCAAACTGAATCATCCGAACATCGTTACCATTTACGATTTCGGCAATGCTGGCGGCTTATATTATTTGATGCTGGAGTTTGTCGGCGGAACTAATCTGCGCCGGGCAATATGCAAAGGGAAAATTTCGCCCGAACACACGCTGCCGATTGTCAAGAAAATCTGCGAAGCATTGCAGTTTGCACACTCCGAGGGAATAATGCATCGGGACATCAAACCGGGAAACGTTTTAATCAGTACCAAGGGGCAGGTCAAGATTGCTGACTTCGGAATCGGAGTATTCAAAGGCGGTGAATATGATACAGAAACGGGTGCCTTCTCCTCGACAACGACTTTGCTGCATTTAACGCAGAGCGGTCAGATTCTCGGTACGCCGAATTATATGGCACCGGAACAACTTGAACATCCGAAGTCGGCTGACCATCGGGCGGACATTTATTCGCTTGGTGTCGTATTTTACGAAATGTTAACCGGCGAATTGCCGCTCGGTCGTTTTTCGCTGCCGAGTGAAAAAGCGAAAATCCCGCACGCTCTGGACGATGTCATCGTCAAGGCATTAAAACAGAATCCTGACGAGCGGCAGCAGTCTGCCGATGAACTGAAAAGGGAAATTGAAACGGCAATAAACAGCGAGACGAAACTGTATAATGTACCGATGCCAAAAACCTCCGCCTCTGTGCCGAAGCGGTCTTTTTTCAAATCACTTTGCCGTCTTGCGATAGTTTCCATTGTTGTTGTGCTGTTTTGTTTGCTGTTGCGGGGAGTTTTTAGCGTCATTGCGGTAATCGGTTTATTTTTGGCAGCACTGATTATCATTGGCGGCATTGCGCTTATTGTTTATTTTATGACCCGGTTAAAGCGTCTGCCGCATACTGCCGCTCCGGCATTGCCGCAATTTTGTACGCATTGCGGCAACCGATTGCCGGAACAAACGGGGAACTGGCAAGTGTATGCTTGTCCTAAATGCGGTTTTTCCCCGCGGGCAAAACGTAATTTCTGCTATCATTGCGGCGTTGCCGTTGACCCGGAGCAGATAATGTGTGTGCAATGCGGAACATCGCTGGTACCATCGCCGCTGGGGTGGTTCAAAAATTTCTGGGGCTTTTTTCGTTGAGATTCATACCCCCCGCTCTTGCAGATAGATTGCCCGTTTCGCCGCCAAGTCTCTTGCGGACAAAACTCGTCTGTGCTACACTCAACAGCTGTTAATCCGCTCATACCAGAAATGAACACTGTAAAGGCTGTCATCTTCTCTTGTTACGCTCTTTTACTTGTATTATATTTCGCCGTTGACTCTTTCGCTGCGG
>JAITQJ010000180.1 GCA_031288955.1 Planctomycetaceae bacterium
CCGCGGCGCAGTTTGCCGTTGTCGGTCGGTTTGACTAAACATAAATAACGGTTACAACGGGGAATTTCAGTGTTTCAGTTCTGATGTGCCAATTCAACAGCACCTTCAGAAACCTCCGCCGCTGCAATGTTGTACCTATCTTTTTGCCTTGTCAAGCAAATTCTGACAAAAAACCATTCGTTATAATCCATAAATCTTGCGTATTTTCGCAAACTTTTCTAATCATTATAACCGGAATATCCGATATAACCGTCAGAGTTTTCCCGCTAACATCAAACGGCTGACGGAAAAAACAATGAAAAATTCACATATTCGCTTAATTTTACCGCTCCTTTTACTTATTCCGGCTGTTTCAGTATGTACTGCCTTTGCCGCTGAACCCAATGGAGCAGTGCTGCCCCTTCCGCCAAAAGAGTCGTCCGCTCCCACACGAAGCGGCGTTGTTCCGGTTCCTGTTCACATACCGCAAAAACATAATACGCTTCTCGTCGCAGCCCCGCAGTTTACCGCACCAAAACCTCCGCAAGCCGCCGATGTACCGGCACAGCCGCAACAGCCGTTGCCGCCGAAAATTTTGCCGAACGTTCCCGCCGCTGCTCCCGTTATCACCGCTCCGAACATTGTCCTGACACATCGCCTGCAAACATTAACTCCCGCCGCTTTTGAACAAAAAATGCTCGACAAACTCGGAAGCCGGTTTGTTGCCGTCCGTAACAAAGACAACACCGGCAGCCTGTCGATTTATCAACTGCCCGTACAGAATGACAACAGCATCGAACTGGCGATTGACCGGCAGAATAAAACCGTAACGGTAACCGGTTCACCGTCCCGCTCTGATGCCGTTGTACAAATTGTCCGGCTGCTCGATACAACGGACGAATCCGAGTTTATGCCGCTGCAAAAGCCGAATCTCGTTGCCGTCAGACACATCGCTCAAGTCGTCAATCAGGAAACGCAGCGGGGAACGGGAACGGCTGCTGGTGCTGCACCGGAACTATCCTCCGGCAGCGTGCTTGGTCCGGTACAGATTGACGTAATCGACGGACTCGACACGATGGTTATCAAAGGTTCGCCGAAAGATGTTCAGGTAATTCAAAATCTTCTCCGGCAACTCGAAACGATGTCGCTTGAACACGAACCGGTCATTGAACTCGTGCCGCTGAAAAATGCCGACTCGTTCCGTGTCGGCAGACTCGTGCAGCAACTTTATGCACAAGTGTATTTAGCCCGGCGGGGAAATGTTACGATATTGCCGCTTATCAAGCCGAACACCATATTGATGATTGGTAAAGATGAAAGCATTAAAGCCGCCAAAGAATTGCTGTTGAAACTCGATACCGCAGTTCCGGCAGATGCTAATTTTCAGATTTTCCGTTTGAATCACGCCGCCGCCGCAACACTGGCAACGCAAATTACGCAGTCTTTTACCGGCAGACCGGGTTACGGCAACGGATTAGAAACACAAATAAGTATCGTTGCCGATTACCGCACCAATGCCTTAATCGTTCAAGGCAGTCCGCGGGATTTGGTTGAAGTTGCGGCAATGATTCAGCAACTCGATGCTGACGGCAGCAACATTACGAACCTGTACAAAACGTTTCCGCTGAAAAATGCCGTGGCAACGGAATTGGCAACGACGCTGCAAAACGCCTTCAGCGATACCGGCACAACAAGCGGAGCCGCTAGTTTCGGCAATGCTGCTGCATCGGGGACAACAAACCGCGGCGCAATGGTAACGCTCGGCAAAGTTGACAAGGACGGCAACGTTATCCGTTCGAGTATGCTTTACGATGTTAAGATAACTGCCGATACCCGCAGCAATACGGTTATCGTCAAAGCCCCGCAGGAAACGATGCCGCTTATTGCTGCTTTGATTACGCAACTTGACCAACTGCCTTCGGCGGAGTCGCAACTAAAGGTTTTTACTCTCGTTAACGGCGATGCTTACACGTTGACGACGATGCTGCAAAATCTGTTTTCATCAGGCACAACGTCCGGCGGCGGTTTCGGCGGAACAACGTCAACGCAGTCGAATCAGATGGCGGTCGTCCGTCCCGGTATTGACGAAAACGACAGCACATTAGTCGGTGTCCGGTTTTATGCGGAAGTCCGAACGAACAGTATTGTTGCCTGCGGAACGGCAGGCGAATTGGTTGCCGTTGAAGCCTTGCTGCTGCGGCTTGATGCCGAAAACACAAATAACCGGCAGGTGATGATGCTCAAACTCGTCAACACACCGGCTGAAGAAATTGCCCCGATTTTACAGCAATACGTTGAAAACGAGCGGCAACTGGAGATTCAAAACAGCACAACGCTTCTTCCGCAAAGCCCGCTGGAGCAGTACCGGAAACAAATCAACGTTGTTGCCGAACCCATCGGGAACTATCTGATTGTCAGTACAACGCCGCGCTATTACAATCAGGTACGCAAAATTGTCCGGGAACTGGATGAGCGTCCGATGATGGCAGCAATTCAGGTATTGATTGCCGAAGTCCGTTTAACGAACAGCCGGGACATCGGAGTTGAACTCGGTTTGCAGGACTCACTGTTCTTTGACCGCAGTTTGCCCGGAACTACTGAAGGAAGCCTTATTCCCGGTTTTCTCTTCGGCGATGCGTCCCAAGGATTGCCGCAAGGCAATGTCCGGTCGGGAACCGTTGGAACACAGGGAATCACCGGTCTCGGCGTGAACCGGTCGCCGGCTTCCGGTATCGGCGGATTCACTTTCTCCGCTTCAAGCGAATCGGTAAGCGTGCTTGTCAGGGCGTTAGAAACGCAAAGCAGACTGCGGGTGCTTTCGACACCGAATCTCGTAACGATGCACAACAAACGCGCTTCGGTTTTGGTCGGTCAGAAAGTTCCGTTTGTTTCCGGTGTCAATACGACCAATGGAACAGCACAAAGTCAAACCGAATGGAACGAAGTCGGAACGATACTTGATATTACCCCGCGCATTATGCCCGACGGAATGATTGCGATGGCGGTCTATGTGGAAAAGTCGAGTATGGGCAGCGAAGCCGACGGCGTACCGCTTTATACATCCGGTACAGGCGCAAATCCAACGGTTATCCGTCAGGCAAAGATTAACAAAGCGAATGCGCAGACAACGGTCAGTGCAATGGACGGGCAAACGGTTGTCTTTGCCGGTCTTATTACCGAACAAAAAGAAACGGTAACAAACAGTGTTCCGTTCCTTAACAAGATACCGGTTGTCAAGCATTTCTTTGAATACAATTCAACGCATTGTGAACGCAGCGAACTGCTTATCGTGATGACTCCGACGATTATCCGCAGCCGTGAAGATATGGAATTGCTGAAACAACAGGAGACTTCGCGGATGCAATGGTGTATTAACGATGTGGTGAAATTGACGGGCAATACATCAATGCGTTTGCGGAGCGATGAATGGCAGCAAAACGATATTCCGTTACACAAAGCCGAGCCGGTCATTTTAGACGAGCATCAGTTGCCGTCCGAACATAAAGTCCCCGTCCCGACGCTCGCACCGGTCATACAATAACGTGAACCGCTTTTCCATAATTTTTAACTAACCGTACAAAAATGAAACGCTATCAGTTATCGATAATCGTATGTAATACAGCGATTGCCTCGCTTGTTGCGCTGGGCTGTACTTCGCTGCCGAAACCGGATTTGGCGAAACTGAAACCGCCGGGACCGGCACAGACGGTTGTCGCCGTTTGGGAACCGGCGGTCAACACGAACGGCGATAAGCCGGTGCGCGGATTCGGCGGCAGAATATATTTTTACGACCAGTCGCAAACGAAGCCGGTAAAGATTCACGGCTCGCTTGTTGTTTATCTGTTCAACGAAGAAGGGCGGACGGTAGATAATACGAAGCCGGACGAAGGTTACGTTTTCGATGACAAGACGCTTAATAGTAAGTCTGTCTATAAAAAATCGAAATTAGGTCCGTCGTACAATCTTTGGATACCGGTGGACAGTGAAGGGGCGGAGGGCAAGGCGAAAAAGGTATCGCTGATAGTGCGTTATATTCCGAAAAAGGGTGCGGCGGTTATTAGCGAACAGGCGGCTGCCTATTTGCCGGGCAAACGGGAGCCGAATACAATGCTTGCACAAACGGAGCCGGGCGGTATTCAGCAGGTCGGTGCTTTATTGCCGAAAGAGGTATCGGAAAAGCCTCGTTTGACGGAAGAGACACCGATAGAAACCAACGAAAACCGTCCGAAAACAATGCAGACGATAACGATAAAATGAATGAGGACTTCGACTTTGTCAACACTTTGTCAACCGTTTCTCGTCTCCAACGCCGCTGCCAGGTCATTCGTCAGATTCGTCAGTTTTTTGACGCACGGGATTTTTGCGAAGTCCAAACGCCGGTACTGTCTGCCGATACGGTTGTTGACCGGCACGTAGAACCGATTGCCGTTTGCAATGAAACGCTGCCCGTCAATCATCACGGCAGCCGGACGTACTATCTGCAAACCTCGCCGGAGTTTGCGATGAAGCGGCTTATCGCTGCCGGGGTGACTCATATCTATCAGATTGCGCCCGTGTTCCGAAGCGGCGACCGCGGCAGTCAGCACAATCCTGAATTCACGATGCTTGAATGGTACCGCACCGGCGATGATTATCAGGCGGGAATGAATTTACTCGCTGACCTGGTGCAGGCACTCGGTTTTCCGTTACCGAAATTTTGTACTTACCAGGAACTTTTCGGGAAACAATTTGGAGTGAACCCGCACGCGGCAGTAAATGCACAACTGCAAGCCTGTGCCGAAAAATACGGCATTGTCTATCCCGATTCCTATCGTTCAGAATTTCCGGCAGAATCGGCGGCGGACGCTTGGCTTGATTTATTGTTTTCGGAAATCATTCAGCCGCAACTCGACGGTATCATTGTCTATGATTATCCGGTTTCACAGGCGCAGTTAGCCAAAACACGTCATCAGGATTTCGGCGAGGTGAGTGAACGCTTTGAATTGTATTTGAACGGAATCGAAATAGCCAACGGGTATCACGAATTGTGCGATGCAGACGAACTGCAACGCCGCTTTGACCGCAACAACAAACAGCGTCTTGCCGACGGTAAAACAGCATTGCCGGAAAACAGTTGGCTGCTCGAAGCGATGAATGCCGGTTTGCCGCCGTGCAGCGGTACGGCACTGGGCATTGAACGTCTTTTGATGGTATTATTCGGAGCAAAGGACATCAGCGAAGTAATGCCGTTCACAATCGAAACGGCATAATTACGGCGTGCGCCGGGTCACAAATTGACCGGCAAAATATACCGCCCTTCCTGCCATTCGTATTCTTCGAGAATAAAAAGATACTTACCGAGCAATGCGTTCGGGTCGGTAAAAAATTGCTGCAACTTGCTGACCGCCGCCTTTGATACGTTGTCCTGCCGCGGTGCGTGTGCCGATATAAATAGCGCATAATATCTTCTGTTCGGCTTGTACTCAAACGTAAACGAACCGGAAGCATCGCATTGAAAAAATTTACCGCCAAGTTCTTCGATTTGCTGCACACATTCGTCGTTTTTCTGTTCGCCCGGACATAAACTTGCCGCATTGACGGGCGAGAGCGGTCGGGTTTCGACCGGCAAAAAAAACACCGCCGCATCCGTGTCCGGCATCATTTCGCCGTTAGCGTTTTTATACCGGACTGTTCCAAGCAGTGCGTTGCCCGCCGCCGATACCTTGACTTCTGGGACGTTCGCCGTCTCCTTTTTTGTCATAAGAACCGACAAACAGTAACCAAATGATAAACCAAGCAGAAGCATCGTTACCGACAAAATTTTGAGCGATTTGATTTGCAAACGCTGGCGGACAATCATCACGGCGGCATCTTCTTCGTCAAGTAATTCCTTCGTAGGCAAAACCGGTTGTTCCACTGATGCCGCCGCCGTTTTTACGCCCTGATATTCCGGCTTTTTCACCGCCGCATTGGCTTCGTTATCCGGCTTCCACGTATTATCTTTCCAAAACTCTTCAATCCAATGTTCGGTTGATTCTTCGAGAGTCTGCGGAGCGGACGGAGCGGGAACATTTCCCGATTTTTCCTGTGTTGTCCGAATCGCCTCTTTGAGGTACAGGTCAAGATTTTCATAAGACGGCGTTGTCCCCGTCGCCGCCCGCCGGGCGCGGTGGAGAAGCAGCGGCTGTTTTTTTGCCGACTCGGCAACTTCCAGTTCTGCTTTTTTCCGCTTAATAAACTGATACAGAGCCTCTGCCTGCGGATGGGATTGGAACGGAACGCCGGTATTATTTTTGCATTTAGGGCAGACAATCAACGTACCGGACTGTGAATGTCCGATTTTCAATAACTGCCGGCACGTGTTACAAAAAAAGCGGAGAGGCATTATTGTTTGCTCATTTTTAATCCTTGACGAGTACGTTACATTCGTCAAGGGTTTCGGCAAATGTATGCGCACCAGTAAGGTTCGGTACTGTACCGATATACA
>JAITQJ010000207.1 GCA_031288955.1 Planctomycetaceae bacterium
TCGCCGCCGGTTTTTGTGCCGGTACAACTTGTGTTAGTCTCGGCTTTGTCTCTGGTATCGTTTGCGGTGCGGTCGGTTGAAGCGTAACCGGTGCTTTGGGCGTTTGCGGCTCTCTGACCACAAAATCCAATACTTGCGGCGGCTGTACCAAAGCCCCAACAGTTCTTTCGGCAGGAACGGTAACCGCTGCCGGCGGTATAACCGGCTTTTTCTCCGCTACGCCGAAGGCAAGAACGTTCGGAGCAGTGTGCGGAGCAAATTGGTATTCCGACGGCGGTTGATTCCGAATAGGAGTGTACGCAGGTAGATGCTGCCGGAAGTTGTCGGCAACCTTAACCGATTCCATTTCGGTTTTGTTGAGTTGATTCGCCAAAAACTCGTCATACAATTCGGCGGTCGGCGGAGGTACACGGTTTTTGTCTGTCTGCTGCACCGCTCTGGAAGCCGTGTCAGTTAAATGAATCGGCTGCGATAACGGCATACTTTCTCTCTGCGGCAAATTATATGCCGGTGTTTTAAGGACGAAATCCGTTCTTGGAGAATAACGGACATCTTGCCGTCCTTCGCCTGCCGACGGCGGTTGAACAGCAGCGGTTTGCGGCGCACTGGTTGCCGGTGTCTTTTTAATACCCAACGGCATAAAATTCGGCAGCGGCGCAATCAGGGAGACCTGCGATTCCGAATCAGCCAAGCCGGAACCGACAAGCGGCGTTTGACGCACGGGACCGTTTGACACACCAACTTTCATCGGCGGCGGTTCCGGTTCGACAATGACCGACGGCGAACCTTCCGCATAAGGAATAACCCGCAAGGTTTGCGAACTTTGTACCCTGTCCAGCGGTTTATCCAACTCCCGTCTATCCGAACGATTATTTGCATTTTTCGGAACACTGTTTTTCGCCGCCGGAGCAACCCTGAACAACCTGTCCTCGCCGGTCGATGTACTTGCCGGCTTGGGACGTATGAACGTCACCGCTTCTGACTCCGTTTTCCCTCTTCCGATGCGGGCTAAATCCGCCGGAGTTGATTTCGGCGGTGCGTTATTGACCAGTTCCATCTTAACTGGTCCCGTTGCGGCGGGCGGATTGAATTGTACCTTGTTCGGCACTGCTTTTGGGGCAGCGGCGTTGGTGTTCAAATGACGGGCTGGCGGCAGCACCATCGATTCGAGAAACGGGTCACGCATCGGCGAATCTGCAACCGCTGCCGTTTTCAGCGGCTGATGTTGTTGCGCCGCAACACCGGCGTTTTTCGGCGGCAAGGGTTGTTGCGCCGCAATGCCGGCGGTATGCGGCAAGGCAACATTCGGCGGTATTTTCGCTGCCTGTACTTTTTCCTGTGCTTCGGCAATTTCCCGCGTTTCGAGACGGATTAAGTCTTCCTTGGTACGCTGAATGACACTCGGCGGCGTTGCCGTCAACACCGGTACCGGCGGTTTTACGGACGAAAGACCGGAAGAAGCGGAATTGGCAGCGGTCTTATCCGGCACATCTGCCTCCGGCATTTTAACAGGATTTGCTGCTGCTAAAGCGGCTTTTTGTTCGGCAAACTCCGCCTGGTCTAACATACTCTTGGTGCGATAAATCTTCGCCAGTTCCCGATAGGCTTGTGATTCGCCGAGAGCGAGTTTCAGATACCGGCAGCCTTCCGCTTCCCGGTCCCGCTGCTGGGCAACAATCATTCCCAGACAGTAAAGAACTTTGGGATTGTTCGGCTCCATCAGCATCGCATTTTTCAGTATCGTTTCTGCATCGTCGTACATCCGCCGGTCGGCATAAAGTTGGGCAAAATCGCAAAGGATGACCACGTTTTTCTTGTCCAAAGCGGCGGCAGAGCGGAACATTTCAGCACTGTCCGTGAATTTTTTCGACCGGGCTTTAATGACTGCCAAGCGGTGCAATGCGGAGGCTTCGATTTTGGGCAACTTATGGACTTTTGCCAATTCCCGACACTCGGCATAACTGAAGCCCGCACCGGCATAATCGCCCTGTTTTTCAAGTTCGGCACCTTGTGCAAAAAGCGAATCGCATTGGGATTGTCCGTTGTTCCCTGCGCTGAAAACAAGACTGCCAGACATTGCCGTCAGGGCGTAAAATACCAGAACAGCCGATACTGCTCGACATCCTTTGCCGATGATGAACCCAACGAAGGCTTGCATAAACGCACATTGCCTGTATGAAACGCCGCCGGCGCGGCAGCGTCCATTCGTACTTATCGGCGTAAAGCGGTACAAGAATTCAGAATAATTAAGGGACTCTGTAATGGGGGCGGCGGCATATCTTATCATCGTCTCCCCTTGCTGTTTTAGTCTGTGATGCTATAATAGCACCGTACTTTGTCTTTTTGCGCAAAAATAGAATGATTGAAGAACTCAAAGATGAGGAGTTAGTACGGAAAGTCGGCGGACGTTTCAAACTCTCCGCCCTGATTCAGAAACGGCTCGTCGCTCTCAACAAGGGTTCACGTTCCCCCGTCAGCAACGAACGGAATATCGCCGCTTCAAAAGAAAAACTCAATATCGTCATTCAGGAAATCCTCAAAGACAAAATCTATCTCGACTCCGCCGGACGGCTCCAAAACCGGCTGGACAATGTCGATGAAGTACTCGATACCGAATTTGCCGGTATGTAACCGTACTATACAGCCGTACTGCGGCGGTGTTCCCGCAATGTTATTTCCGATATAAAGCCTGATTATGCCCAAAAAAGCCGATGTTAAGGGTGCCGAGAAAGCAAATAAGATTGACGGCGTATTTGCCCGGAATCCCGAACTGAAAAATGCCGTTTCCGCCATCGAAAAGCAATTCGGTGAAGGGGCTATTATGCCCCTCGGTTTAGACCGCACGCCGAGTCTTTCCGGCATTTCAACCGGCTGCCTTTCGCTCGACCTCGCTCTCGGCGGTCTCGGCGTTCCGAAAGGGCGGGTTATCGAAATTTTCGGTCCTGAATCCAGCGGAAAAACGACGCTGACGCTGCATATCGTTGCCCAAGCCCAGAAAGAAGGCGGCATAGCGGCGTTTATCGATGCCGAACACGCTCTTGACCCGACTTGGGCGAAAAAACTCGGCGTTGACCTCGAAAGTTTGCTCGTTTCGCAGCCCAGCAGCGGTGAAGAAGCGATGCAAATTACTGAAATGCTCGTCAAATCGAACGCTGTGGACATTATCGTTGTCGATTCCGTGGCGGCTCTCGTTCCTGAAAAGGAACTGAAAGGCGAAATCGGCGACTCACACGTCGGTCTGCAAGCCCGGCTGATGAGTCAGGCACTGCGTAAATTGACCGGTATCATTGCCAAGAGCAAAACTTGTGTCATTTTTATCAATCAAATCCGCGAAAAAATCGGCGTGATGTTCGGCAGTCCCGAAACGACACCCGGCGGAAGGGCGTTAAAGTTTTACTGTTCGTGCCGGATTGATGTCCGCAAAATCGGACAGGTCAAAGAAGGTGAGGCGGTTATCGGTCAGCGGGTAAGGGCAAAAGTCGTGAAAAATAAGGTTGCGCCGCCGTTTCGGTTTGCGGAATTTGATATGATGCACGACGGCGGAATCAGTTATGAAGGCGACATTTTGGATTTGGCGGTTGCGCAAAAACTCGTGCAGAAGGCGGGGGCTTGGTTCCGCTACGGCGAAGAGCAACTTGGTCAGGGCAAGGAAAAGACGAAACAGTATTTGAAAGAGCATCCTGATTTTGCTGCCGTGTTGAAGGAAAAGATTCTCGAAGCCGTCCGTGAAGGCGGAAGCAGCATCTTTACCGCCGCCGGAGATGATTAGACTTGTTCCATAATTGCCTGTATTTAGATAGCGCAAGAGGTAGTTTTTGACCACGAAAGACACAAAAAACACGAGAGGGAAAATGAATAATGCAGAATGAATAATGAAGCGGCAGGTTATCCGTTTTCTCTCATTATTCATTATTCATTGTTAATTGTTAATTATCCTTATTCATTGTTTATCCCTTTTCGTGGTTGAAAAAAACGATAGCACAAAAGCGGGGGAGGGCGTACGCCCCCCCGATAATGTAATCCCCCGATTTACTTCGCTGCCGCTGCATCCGGCGGTTTTTTCACCTTAATATCGAACGTCTTCGCTCCGCCTTTGACAACGTCAAACGAAATCGGCGTTGTCGCCGCCGAGGTGTATTCCG
>JAITQJ010000373.1 GCA_031288955.1 Planctomycetaceae bacterium
CAAAAAGGTTTTACGCTCGTTGAACTGTTGGTTGTCATTGCGATTATTGGTATGCTCGTTGCTCTTCTCCTTCCTGCCGTCCAGGCGGCACGGGAGGCTGCGCGGAGAATGTGGTGTACCAATAACGTAAAACAACTCGGATTGGCACTGCATAACCATCACGATGTCAAAGGAGCGTTTCCTGCTGATTCTGACACGCATCACATCAACGCCGCATACCCGGCTTGGAATGACGGGTTGTCGTGTGTTGCGAAAATATTCCCGTTTATGGAACAGACGGGACTTGACAGTGATGTTACAGCCGCAATCAACGATGCGATTAGCCGCGTTCTCGACGGCGACACGGCATTGGTTGGACGCGGCGGACATACATTGACGGGAACGTTAGCCCAAAATAAAGTTGGGGCGTTCCTTTGCCCGTCTTGCCCGACGGTAAACGACCCGATTACAGGTGTTGCAGGCGGATATTATGTTCATTATTTCGGCAATAATGGGGCATTAGCCGCTTCGTCCGACCTTACAGAATCAGGCGACGCAAACAGTGAAGAAGCACAATATGCTTTCGGGGAATACTGGGGAAGTCCCGCCGGCGGAGGAAAACAGGCAATTAACGGTGTGATTTTCCGAAAAAGTAAAATATCCTTCAGCGACATATTGGACGGCACTTCCAATACTTTTTGTTGGGGGGAAATTGCATTTGGGGAATTTGATTTTACGGGCTGGAACAGGTCAACTGACCCTGCACTATGTCACGCAAAAGCATACGCCGAGCAACTGCCGTTTAATGCGTTTAAGAGAGGCAAAACCGTCACGGTACAAGAACTTGTCGGCGGAGTAATGAAAGACGTTATTCGGATTGATTGGAGATATCCCATTGAGGGTGCCGGTGCTATCGGCAATCCTGAATGTTACGTTGACAAATCATCGAGTTGCGGTCCTTACGGCTCTCTGCATCCGGGCGGACTAAACATCGGTTTGTGCGACGGTTCCGCGCATTTTGTCAACGAAAACGTTGCAGACAATGTCCGGTTAGGATACGCCTGCCGTGAAGACGGCGAAGCAGTATCGCTGCCGTAACAAAAAGAGCGGCGGGAGGCGGGTTCAATTTGCAATCCGGCTCTCACCGCTCATCACTCATACCATACAACTAACTATGCTTGAAACAACAAACCTAACGAAGATTTACCGCAACCGTAACAAAAAGGCGGGCGGTGTGTACGCTTTGACTGATGTTTCCCTGAACGTCAAAGAGGGCGAATTTCTAACCATAATGGGAACGTCCGGTTCGGGGAAAAGCACATTGCTGCATCTCCTTGCCGGCTTAACCGACCCGACAGCGGGCAGCGTCCGTATCAACGGTGTCGATATTGCCGCTTTGAGCGATGCCGACAAAACACGGTTTCGCTTACGCAATATCGGCGTTATTTTTCAGTCGTTCAATCTCATTCCGACCTTGACCGCCGAAGAAAATATCCTGCTGCCGTCGCTTATCGACCGGAACAAAAAGACGGCGAAGAATGTAACGAAAAGCGAACTCGATGACCTGCTGAAAACGCTGGACATCTGGGAACGGCGAAAGCACCGTCCCGATGCCTTGAGCGGCGGAGAACAGCAGCGGGTAGCGATTGGACGTGTGCTGGTGATGAAACCGGCAGTGATTCTCGCAGACGAACCGACCGGAAACCTCGATTCGGTCAACAGCGAAATTTTGTGCAAAATTCTCCGTGAACTTTGCACGGCGAGAAAACGCACCGTCGTTCTCGTAACACACGAAAAACACGTCGCCGACTTCGGAGACCGAACTATCACCCTTAAAGACGGGAGGATTGCACAATGAAACTGTTACTCAAACTTATTTTCCGTGAAGCGTGGTATCACCGCAGCCGCATTTCACTTGCGGTCATCGCTGCGGCGGCGATGTCGTGTATGATTGTTTGGCTCATCGGCAGCATTGACCTGATGATGCTGCGTTTCGACCAGGACGGCGAACACTATCTCGGCAATTTTCACGCCGCAATGGTTCCGCAGCGTGAACGCAGTGCCGCACCGCCCAGCGCAGGAACGGCTGCTCCCGCTTTGGGAACGCCGCCTGCGCCGCTGTTTGTTGAACCGAAGGTGATTGAGGCGTTAAAGAAAAACGACCTCGTGATGCAGGTCAGCGGGGCGGTGCAAATCCGTAACACGATGGCAAAATACACCGATGAGGAAAGCGTTCTGCGCCGTCAACGCGCCGGTACCGGAGTACCGATGGGCAGTCCAACGATTATCGGCATTGATGCTGCCGAACCGCCCTTTGAACTCGAAGACGGCAAGTGGTTTGACGCAAACGCCGATGAAATGCAAGGCGTTATCGGAACCGGTGCTGCCGGAAGTTTAGGCATTTGGGGCGAGGAACAAGCCCCCGTGAAGACCGGCGATTCCGTTGCCGTACGCATTGACCAGAAAGAATTCAAAATCAAAATCACGGGAACCGTTGAGCAGAAACTCGGCGGCGGCTTCGGGATGCCGGGTGCCGGTATCACACCGGCGGTCGGTGCCGTGTATGTTTCAATGAAAACGGCGGAGAAGTTAAGGGTGAACACAGCAGACGATAAAAGTCCGCTGCCTTTCCAGTATCTTTATGTCCGGTTGCGCGATGGTGTCAACGTGAAACAGTTTAAGGAAACGTGGGAGCAATATCTTGCGTCCGAAAGTATCACGATGAAATTTATCGCCGCAGACGACATTCAGGAATCGCTGAACAATCAGCGCGGACGCGGCAATACCGGCGGACTGGTCAGCGGGGCGGCTTCGCTCAACTCGGTTATCCTGTTCACGTCGCTTGTTTCGATTCTCATCGTTTTTACGGCATTGAGTATGGGCATCAGCGAACGGACACGTGTTTTCGCAATGCTTCGGACAGTTGGAATGTCCCGCCGTCAGATTGCCGCTCTCGTTTTCGGCGAGAGCATTATCCTGTGCCTGCTCGGCTGGGGCTGCGGCATTGCCGCCGGCTGGTTTATGTTACAATTATCGGTCTGGTTACAACCCGGAGCCTTCGGAGGCACAAGTGTTAACTTCCCGATGACCGCAATCATCACCGCCGGTACTGCCGCCTTGATTGGTTCGCTGCTCGCTGCCGTCATTCCGGCACTGCGCGGGGCAAGTATTCAGCCGCTCGAAGGAATGAACCGCAGTTACGGCGTTTCTGTGCGAAAAATCTGGTTTGTCCTTTTTGCTGTCATCGGTACATTGCTGTTGACGCTCAATCCAGTCATCGTTTATTACGAAGCATTGGCAAAGGGCGGTGAACTGCGGCAATTTTTGTACACATATACCGGTCTGCCGTCGCAGATTGCCGGCTGCGTACTCATTGCACCCGCAGCGGTATTGCTGGTCGAAAAATTATTTGCCCCGCTTATCGCCTGTCTTCTGTGTGTCCGCAAGGAACTTTTGGCAAATCAGTTGAGCAGTAACCTTTGGCGGACGCTCGGTACAACGATTGCTCTGTCCATCGGGCTGGGCGTTTATTCGTTCCTCGAAATAGCGGGTTACTCAATGCTCGTGCCGTTCACTCATTCCGAAAAATTGCCGGACACGCTGGCGGCGTTTTTGCCGAAGGGGCTGCCGCTTGAAGACATTGATACGGTCAGAAACTTAAACGGTGTGGACGCAAAGCGTTTTCTGCCGATTGCGTTGGAACAACCGCTGTTTGAACAGGGGCAGGCGCAGCAGTTTCAGACAAACGGAATGTCTCCGATGCAGGCGAATGCGGGAATTGTTATATTCGGTCTGGATATTGCCGAAGCGTTTGACAAGCGGGAAAACGGCAGACCGTTTGTTGATGTCCGGTTCACGGAAGGCACATTGGGCGAAGCGTTACAAAAATTAAAGACCGGCGGACGGTACTGTATTGTTCCCGATTCGTTTGCGTTCCGGGCGGGCTTGCACATCGGCGATAAAGTGAAATTGCTGCCGCCGGGTCCCGGCGGAATGGGACGCGGCAACTCTCGCCCCTCGCCCCTCGCCTCTAATTCCTCGATTGAGTACGAAATTGCCGGAGTGGTTTCGATACCGGGCTGGCTTTGGATGGCGAAGTTAAGCGGCATACGAAAATACGGTTACCGTTCCGGTGCGATGCTTCTTGCCCCTTATGAAACGGTAAAGAACGATTTTCGGTTGAAAGATGCCGCTTATTTTTGGTTCGACAGAACGCTGGACGCAAGCGGCAAGCCGGTTGTTTCGGATACCGACTTGGAATTAGCGTTACAAAAACTGGCGGATAATAGGATAGGGGCGAGAGATGATGTTCCCCACTCGTCCCTAACCACACCCCTCATTAGCCGTCCGATGGTTAAGGTCAGTTCGCACGATTATTTGAATGACCGGGTGAACAGCCGTGCCGACCAGGTGATACAGGCGGCGGCGAAGATGCCGCTGATTCTGCTGGCGGTTTCGTCAATAGGAATGATGGGAACGATAGCCGCTTCCGTCCGCACCCGGCGTTTTGAACTCGGCGTTTTGCGGAGTCTCGGTGTTACCCGATTCGGACTTGTCCGTCTAATCCTTGCCGAAGCACTGCTCATTTCGCTTACCGCCATCGTCGTCAGTCTCGGTTTCGGCATAATAGGGGCTTGGTGTTTTATCGGTCTGATGAAATACGTTTCGTTTTTCGGCGGTTTTGTTTCGCCGCTGACGATACCGGTCTATTATTTGTCCGCAGGACTTATTGTTACGATAACGATGTGTCTTCTGGCGGCGATGTCTCCGGCAATCACCGCCGGACGCACAGAACCGGCAGAACTGTTACGGGAACACTAGATTTGCCTACTGTAGTTATTGGGGCGAAAAACAATGTTTTTTGCCTCATTAGCCGATAACCGGACACAAATCGAACCAATGATTAGCGAAAGATTCCATCCAGCGGTCGGCGTGTGCCGGTCCTAACGAACCTTTCTCATA
>JAITQJ010000395.1 GCA_031288955.1 Planctomycetaceae bacterium
AAAGGGAAAACAATTAAGAATTAAGAATGAATAATGAATAATGAATAATGAGGGAAAACGGATACCTCAATGGGATTAGCGTGTGTCCCCGTTCTTCATTCTTCATTCTTCATTCTTCATTCTTCATTCTTCATTCTTCATTATTCATTTCTCTTTCGTGGTTAAACACAAGCGAGGGTTAGCAACCGCAATCGTCGGCGGCGAACGGACTGAAATAATACGATTCGTATTCTTCGCCGGATAGATTCACCGCATCATCAGCAACACTGCCTGACGGCTGCCGGTGCGCCCGCTGTTTGTCCGTAACGGCAGCAAAACGTTTCAAAACAGCAGCAATCCGCTGTGTCCGGCTTGTGTCCGGCGTTCCTTTCTCTTTGACATTCAGCGTTTCAATAATCCGCAGCCAATCCGCTTCCCGCTCCAAACCCGCCGCTTCGTTGTACCAAACCAAGAGCATACTGCGGTCGATTGCTGACAACGGTTCCTGCTGAATCTGAACAAGCGAAAGATATGCCGGTACCGAATCGAGCAGTTTCAACTCCCGAAGCACTTTTGCCAAATGACACATCAACCGCCAGTGCGGTACGGGCGGAGTTACCGATTTTGCCGCCGCCTCGCTTTTTTCTAAAAGCGTTTCGCCCAACTCCGTCAAGCCGGACTGATAACATTTTTTTCCCGTGATGCGGTACTGTACCGCCATATTTTCCGCTGCTTCAGACGTTTCAAACGTCAGCGGTAATGCGTTCAGAATGTTCCCCGCCCGCTCCAAATAGTGCCGCTTAAGCGGAGCGGCTGAACTTAATTCGGTGAAGAGCCAAGCCCGCTGCTGCGGTATTTCCAACGCTTCCGTCCGTGTTTCGGCTTCCTGAAACTGCTGTAATGCGGCTAACCGTTTGACCGCTGCCCGCTGCCCCCAGCGGCGGTATGCGGCATCTTTGAAACCGTCCAGAAGCGGCTTTGCCGAAGGGACATTGTCCGTTTGCCGCAGATATTGTTCGAGGAAACCGTAACGCTGCCTTTCCGTTTCAAACGGTATCTTTGCCGATTGAACGAGTTGCAGTGCTTCAGGCGTTTTTCCAGATTCAAGCATTGCCGATGCGATTATTCCGGCAAGTACCGCTGTTTGCGGTTCGCTTTCGATTAGTGTAACAACGCTGCCGATGCCGTCCGGTGTCATTGTTTTCCAATCCCAGCCGAGAAGCAGTATCTTGCGTTCGTGAACACTTGGGATTTTTCGTAACGTTTTTAACGCTTCGTTATGCTGTCCGTTTTGTGCGAGCAGTTGAACGATTTCGCCGAGCAGTTGGTTTTTCGCCGTTTCATCGGCAGTCTCTTCGGCAATCTGAATAGCGGCGTTGTAAATGTTTGACATTGTTTTTCCGTTACATATTCGTCTCATCGTCTTCGGCAGCAATGCTGACGAGTTGTTCTAATGCTTTCGCCAATATCCTGGTATGCTCTTTATTCTGCGTGTAAATGCGGCAGATACGATAACTCTGCGGTAAATGCCGGTATAATTCCTCTTCTTCAAGGCGGCGTACCCGTTCCGTTGCCGGTTCAAAGAGATAATTCTGCGTTCCCGTCTGGCGGTGCGAATCAGGACGGTGCAGATGTCTCGCAATATCAACGGCAAACGGTATTGTCTTCAAATCGTTCGGTAAATGTCCGATGACCGCACGGCGGAACGTTTCATCATCGCCGAAAATGCTCGTCTGTTCACCGCGTCCGGTGTTGAAAACCGCCGTCATTTCCGCCGCCAAATGAAAAGAAACTTTGCGGTTAAGAAAATTATCCCAAAGCGGATGCAATGCCCGCTTCTGTTCAAGCGGCGACCGATTCCATCGGGAAACATCAACGAGCAGCGACCATTCCGTCAGTTGCCGGTACTCGTCCAGATGTTCCAGCGGATTGCCGATGAACAATAAATCCCGGCTCTTAATGAACAATTCGTTTAAGTCCAAATCAATCGCCCGGACTGTTCGATGGAAATAGACCGAACGAAACAACTCCGCCCGTGCGGCTAAAAAACGAATCAACGCTCCCAAGCCTTTTTGATGAACCGTCAAACCGTGTTTCGTAAAAAACGAATAATGCAGGAGCCGGTCGAGGTCAAAAGCCTTCGGTGAAAAGCCCGTCATCAGTGCATCCCGCAGGACAAAGTCCATATTATCTGCCGTGTACAGTCCGCAAAATAACGACCGCAGCAATTTCAGATACAGCGGTGCGGATTGTTCGTTCGTTGGACGGACGATAAGAAACGCTATCTGTTCCGGGTCAAGCGTTTCGTCATCGTTTAACGTTCCTAAAGGATTGCGGCGGATTTTTTTGAGCAGCGGTGCCAATTCGTTTCGGATAATATATGCCCCGATTTTTTCGTGATTCAAAGCATAATGCGAAAGAAACCGGGCATCGAAAAAGTGTCCGAAAGGACCGTGTCCGATGTCGTGCAGCAATCCCGCCATACGGACAAGAGACTCCAAATAACAGCGGCTCGGCAGAGATTCTCCTTCATTTTCGCAGACTTCTTTCAACCCCGCATAAAGTTGTTGTAACATCCGCGAGGCAAGGTGCATCGTCCCGATAGAATGTTGAAACCGGGTATGTTCGGCAGTCGGATAAACGAGCCAGGCGGTTTGTAATTGATGAATTTGCCGCAAACGCTGTACCCAGGGAGAGTCGATGACGCTGCGTTCGGCAACTTCGCTTAATGCGCCGGGGGCTGCTTCCGCTTCTTTCGGTATCGCCGTAAAGGGAATATACCCGTGAACGGCATCTTGAGACAGGTTTTCGTCAGCGTAACGGTTAAGCATTTTTGCAATGTTAATTTTTGCGGGGTTAATTCCCGTCTTTGATTTCCGTAACAATTTGCGACGAACTTGTTACAGGATTTTGCGTTGTTTCGGAAACGGTTTTTAACGTGCCGCTGCCGTCCTGATAGGATACGGTATTTGTCTTCGTCTCTAAATTCTGGAATGCTGTTTGACTTGTTACCGCAACATTTGCCGGCGACCATTCCGGTTCCGGCGGTATTTCCTGATTAGACGGCTGCACATTTGCCGATTGAAACAGCGTTGCTGCCTCCGGTGCTGCGTTTTCTGCCGCAGACGTTAACGGCGGCAGCGTTGTATTCGCCGGCGGTGCTGCCGCTGCCCCCGGAAAAACAGATGCCGGTGTTTGCGGCGGTAATATCAGCGGCGATTGACCTAAATACGCTTCCTGGCTGGAGAACGTTGCCGGCGGCGGTACCGTCCTGTTCACGGCAAACGGATTGGACGGCACTTGATTGCTGCTTTTACATCCGATTGAAAAACAGACAACAACAGACAGAAGCAATCTGAAATACGGCATAACAGTTGTTATGGAATAATTGTTACGTAAACGAGACCAGCGGAGCGTATGATAACGTTTTTTCTCTGCCGTGTCTATATGAATAAACACGGAGGCGTTTATCTTCCGTTAGACGGCAGTTTACTATGTTTGGCGTATGCCGGAACAACATTTTTTGCGCGTTGGATACGTTCAAGTTGCGATTCCGTTTCTGCTTTTTGTGCCGCCGTTTCGTCCAAACTGGTATGGTCGTTCGCCATAATATCTTCCAGCAGCGATTTGCAGTGATTCAATGACTGCTCCGCTGCCTGACGTTCCGCCTCATCTTTCCAATGCCGCATCTCCGCCGGAACGGCTTTATACGGCTGCATTTGTTCTTCAAGCGATTCAAAAACATTCCAAAGTTGCTGCCGCTGTCCGAGGTGCGTAATCAGGTCTGTCATATTGCCGCTGCGGACGAGTTCCAACTGCCGCTGCGAAACGTAAAACAGCCGCTCAAGTAAATGTTCTTCACGCTGTATCAAGCCGATAAATGTGTCCAAGTTTACTCCTTTCGTTTTTCCTGTTCAATCAGATTCCTCCAGCGTTCGCTGTCGGTTATCAAATCGTTCTGCACTAATTGGTTTAACAATACGTTCGCCCTGTTGAGCATCGAAAGCGACTCTTCTTTTCTGCCCGTTTTCCGCAGTGCATATGCCAGCGAGATAAGCGCATCCAACGCTTCCGGTTTGTTCTGATAATACATTGCCGTCTGATTCCAAACCGGTACGGCTTCACGGAACAAATTCATTTTCATCATCAGCGTTCCGACAGCAAATTGAGCATTGCGCAGCATTAACTGTTCAGAGCCGGTTAAGCCGATGCCTTTTTCCCGTTCCGATAATACACCGATGCCCCGTTTCAGATTTGTCAGTGCCATCTGCCGGTTTTCCGTTGCGGCGGCATTGATAGCGTTGTGCATTTTTTCCGTTGACGAATCATCTAATTTTGCCAGAGCGTTTTCGGCTTGTCTCTGATAACACAAAGCCAGCGTGTAATATCCATCGGCGGCTTGAACAGCATCGGGATGTATCTTGACGGCATCTTCCAGATGTGCCGCTGCTTCCGGCAATTCGTTGCGCCGGTAACATAACTGTCCCAAAGCATAAAGCGAATCCCGATAAATTGACGATGCCGGAGCAAACTCGCCCGCAAGATTTTGCAGCAATAACGTCTTCGCTTCGGATAAATAATCGCGCACCGAATCCGCATCGGTACTCGAAATCATATCCGCTTCTTTAGGGGCTAATTCCTGATATGTCCGGCTTAACACCAATCGAATGGACGGCGTTAAATTGTCTGCCGGATAATCTTTTAAGGCTCTTTCGAGTACCGATGCGGATTCAGTCAATATATCAAGATTCAAATACAGTTCGCCGAGATACAAATACAACTCCGGTCGGTGTTCTAAATAGTTCGCCTTTGCATATTTTCTGTATTCAATAACGGCACTGCGGAAATCATTGCCCAAGCGGTAATTTTCAGCACTCCGCCAAAGCACGTCGTCGAAGAGCGGCGAGCCGGCGATAATCACTGCGTAATCATCAAACGCTTTTCCTGCCAGCCGGAATTGTCCTTCGGCTTCTTTAACTAACTGATTGCCGCTGTCGCCGAACACCGTTTCGCTTTGACTTTTCAGCGTTGTTCCCCAGCCTTCGTACGTTTCTCCGCGAAGCCGGGCTTCGTCAATGTCAGGAATTACGCCTTTGACCAACTTTAACAATGTTACCGCATCGGAATAATTGCGGTTCTCAACACTTTTGCGTATGTATTCGAGCATCGTATTTGTCATCAACTCTTTCGGCACCCAAGCGTTATAATACCCCGGTGTTTTGCGCAGGATAGAAAACGTTCGGGCAAACTCCCGATATGACATTTCCGTTTCCCCGATTTTCCGGTCTTGTTCGCCGAGCAGAAAACTAGCGGCGGCAGTTTCCGGTGAATTCGGATACGATGCCGTCAAGTTCATAAAATACTCCGAGCCTTTGCGGGAAACTTTATTACCGGTTTTCGTTTGACAAATGTTTAACTCGTCGCTGCAAATACCGGCAAGTAATTCAGCATTGCGGAGAAAACGCGAAGTGAACGAATCCTGCTGCACGATTTCTGTAAAATGCTGAATAGCATTTTTGTAACGTTCTGCCGCAGCGTTGTAAAATGCCTTGATTCGCTCTTCAACAGAGGCGGCATTTTGCGGCTCTTCCTGCGGCAATTCTTTTTTCATCTCTTGCGGCATCGGCGCAGGCGTTGGTGCGGCTTTAGGCAGCACGATGACTTTACCGGCATCCTGTCCGTACTTCGGCTGCAATTCGGCAAGCCGCTTGGCATATGTATCTGTTATTGCGGCAGCAGAGGGAATGAGCATTTCATTCCTCTCTTCCGGTATTTTTTCCCGCATTTTCTGAACCGGCAAAACCGCTATCGGTGCTTGTTCAGGTAATTGATAACGAAGATACGGGGCTGCTGCATAACCGTTCCCATTTTCTTTATCTTTCTCTGTTTTCCATTCTCCGTTCTCCATTTTTTTGACCGGAGCCGGAGCGGTTGGTAATTGTTCGGGAACAACCGGATTCGGATTGTTCTCAATTTCTTCGGCTTGCTTCCGCAATTTTCGTCCGTACTGAAATTCAATTAGTCCTTCGACATAGTGCCGCATTATTGAAAAGCGGTCAAAATGCGGAACTTTCGCAAACGCTTTTCCGGCAGCGTCTAATTCGTTTTTTTGCAACTCGATGATTGCCGTCAAAAGAGATGACTCGGCAAGTTGCTCTTCGGTGACGGTCGGTTCACTTTGGAAATGCTGCAAATAGCCTTGAGCGGTTTTCAGATTATTTTGTCCGTCAAAATGCGCCCCGAAACAATAGGCATTGGCTAAATACCAGAGAATCATCTTACGGTGCGGAGTCGTTTTTTCTAATGCGGCTTCAAGCGGTTTTCGACATTCGGTCAATTCGCCGCACAGATACAATGCTTTGCCGAGCAAAAAGAATCCTTCGTTGACACGTCCGTCAACGAAACCGTATTGAGCAGATTCTTTGAGATAGTTAACGGCGGTTAAGTAATACGGCAACTTGTCAATTTCCGGCATACTGTCGCCGACAGCAACGTTGGCAGCCCCTTGCACAAATGCTAAACCGGCGCGGGTTACCACATCGTTTATGCCCGTATAAATTAACGCTTCATCAGCATAAAGATTGGCATCGCCGTAGGCTCCGATGTCATACGTTTTCAGAACGCTTTCAAGCGACGGACGCATCAGATACCGAACCCAGGAATGTATCGTCAGCGATGTTACAACGGCAAAAATAATGAACGACACTATACAGATGAGCATCGCATAGAAAAAATTTGCTTTTCCCCAATCAATGCAGTCATCGCGAAAATCAAGGACGATGTCGAGAATGACAATACCCGTTGAAATACTGCCGCCTTCCTCGTCATCTTCGTCCTCGTCTGCCGGTCCGCCTTTGCCCTGCTGTCCGGGCGCACCGCCCTCTTCGTCGTCTTCCGGTTTCTTTTTCGGACGGCGGCGTTTCCGTATTACCTGAACTTCTTCCTCGTCATCTTCGGCAGGACGTTTCGCCATAATTGCAGAATACCGATTGAAAAAAAATGTGTCAAGTCAATTTTTCACTCCCGCTGATATTTTCCCCTTGTAAAAAATATCCGTTTTCCGTACTATCCGCATTGCGAAACAGTTATTCGGTTGTGTAAAAAATGAAACGGTTGCTTATTGTTCTTCTTGCCGCGGCAATTCAAGGCGGTATCTGTCAAGCAGACACCGTGTCGATTACGCCGCGCTGTGTACCGGTACCGCAAATCGAACAAACTCTCCGTCACGTCCTCAATGAAAAAACGCCGCTGCTGAAACAGATTCAGTTTGATACACCGAATAAACGTATTGTCGTTAACGGCAATACGAATCTTTGCGGACAATTTACAACGCTGATTCAGAGCATTGACCAGCCTTCACCGCCGCCCGGTCGGGAACGGCGTATCGTTAAAATTCAGAACACGAAACCGCAGGTTTTAGCGCGGGCATTTGAATC
>JAITQJ010000006.1 GCA_031288955.1 Planctomycetaceae bacterium
TTACCGCTGCCGAAGACTGAAGGACAACAATAAAGGACGATAACAATGAAACGGATTTTGCTGCTTCTTTTTTTGCTGCTTTTGTTTGCCGATGCCGCTTCGGCACAGGTATTGCGGCAGCGTTTGCGCAACCGCATTTTTGGTCCTGAATACCGCGTTGGAACACAACAAACCGTTCCCGTTCCCGCTGCCGATACCGGACGAGTTCCGCAGCGGACACAACAGCCGCCCGATGCCGGACAAATCGCAGAAAAAGTTATCGGTATCGTCAATCTTTTTACCGCAAAGGCGGAGGCTGACGCTTCCGGTTCTCTGCCGGTAGAAATGAAACCGGTTGCCGTGATGTCATTCGCCTGTTTTAAGGAATTCCGCCGCGTTGCCGAACTCGTTGCCGTTAATATCCGTGCCGATAAAGGTTCTGACAGAACACCGGTATTCTTTAATGCGCTGCTGAATCTTGCCGAACGAATCGTTGCCTCCAATTTCGATACCGAACAGCCGCTCGGCATTATTCTGCATACCGACGGTGTGCTGCTTTATCCGATGATGTTCTCGCCTCTTGACCTGAACAGCAAAGCCGGTCAAAAATTTCAAAAGGATTTTACCGAGGAAATAACGGATACGCACACCCCGGAAAACCGCCGTTTGGCAATTCGCCGAACCGTCTTTCCTTGGGCTTTAGGCAGACTTTATGTTCAGCAGCATAACGGTTGGCTCTTTGTCGCAACCGAGCGGCAACTGAATTATCTGCCCGATGACCCGAAGACACTTCTGCAAGGACTTGATAAAGAATATCTGGCGGCTGCCCGTTTTGACCTGCGCAATATGCCAGCACTGACCGTCAAAGCCGGTCTTTCGCTTGCGGAAATGAAAGCCGTCGGCGAGTCTGCAAACGAATTAGAAAAAGCACAAACGCGGCTGCTCATCGGTTATTTGCGGTCGCTTGCCGAACAAGCCGATTTTCTGGAATACCGTTTTGCGTATGACGAAGCGCATAATGATTACGTCATCGAACAAAAAGAAATCGTAAAACCGAAAACAGAACGGGCGAAACTGCTGCACGAACGCCGAAACGCCGAGAGTCCGCTGCATCAGTTTTATCATCCTGAACACGCGATTTTGGCTTCGCATTATGTTATGCCGCTCACAAAATTACAGCAAGACCAACTGACCGTTATTCTCAACGAACTGCTCGGCAAAAAATTGGCGGCGGAGTCTCCCCAAGAACCGGAAAAAATAACGTCAAACGCTTCGCAGAATTTAGGGCAGCTTTTCAGCAAAATTTCGGAGGCATATTATGCGGCACTGCTCGGTGCGGTGCGCAGCGGTCATTTTGACGGGGCAACGACTGTTTCAACGGAACACGGCATTTTAGGAGCGTACAACATTGCTGACGGCGAAATGTTCCAGCAGACAATCAATGATGTCTTTGTACAATTCCGGGCAGCGTATCCTGATTTGTATAAGCAATATGTCGAAAAAGATTTTGCGGAAACGGACGGTTTCAAATTGACGCGGGTGTCGTTTGTTCCGAAAGATTACGTTAACAATCCGCTGATAGGTTTTCTGATTCCGCCGGAGTTAGGCAGCCGGGAGACGCGGTTGATTTTGGCGGTTCGCGGCGATTATGTGGCGTTTGCGATTGGACAGGGAACGAAACCGGAACAGGAAATCGTGAAAGCAATTACCGGAATGAAGACTTCGGTTCGGGTTCAGGATTTGTTCTTTATTTATTCGGGGTATGAATTGGGACAGGCATTTGCATTGAGCGGCAATCCGAATCGTTTAGCCCGATTGAAAGCGTTGGCAGCGGACACGAATCCTTCAGCCCGTGCTTTTGCCGTCTCCAAACTGACGGACGACACGAAAACTTTAACCTTGCGAATCTCCGGTTTGTTAACGCCGTCAGTCTGGCGGCTGTTATACGGACGGTAAGTGTTTTGCCGCCGCCGATTTTCTAACGTCCGGCTGCCGGTTGTGCCGATAACACGGAAGAGAGGTGTTATGCCGGTTATTGCAAATCCAACCAATTTACAGGTCAACGTCAGTTCCCTTGTCGGGCAACTGTCCCTAAAGCGTTCCGAAAACGCCCTCCAAAACTCTATCCGCAATCTGTCGTCCGGTATCCGTATTCATACCGCAAAAGACGACCCTGTCGGTTTTGTTGCCGGTACGCAGATGCAGACCGACATTTCCTCAACCGTTCAAGCCGTTGCTAATTGCGAACGTGCCGATGCCGTTATCGCTACCGCCGACAACGCACTCGCACACTTGAATAATCTTCTCAACGATTTGCGCGGACTCATCACCGAAGCCGCCAACACCGGTGCCGAAACCAGCGCAACGTTAGCCGCTCTGCAACTCAACGCCGACGCGATTTTGAACACTATCGACTTCATCTCCGAGTCGACAACCTTCCAAAATCAAAAACTCCTTGACGGTTCGCTGAACTTCACCACCTTTGGTCTCGATTCGTCTAACATAGCGAAACTCGAAATCAATCAGGCGAATTTTTTAGGCAAAACCGAACGGGACATCGACATTCAAATTCATACTCCCGCAAGTCAGGGAACGCTTTATTATCCTTACGGAGCCTTAAAACAAGATACCATATTCAGCATCGGCGGAACCGGCGGTTATCAAACGTTTAACTTCGACGGCGATGCAACGGTGTACGACATCGCCGATGCCGTCAACCGTTTCAGCGATTCAACCGGTGTCGGTGCTGCCGTGTATTCCAAACCGACTCCCGGTAACATCGCTTTAACGTCATACGGTACAGATAACGATATTGTCATCACGGCAAGCGAAACCGGTGAAGCCGCCGGCAATTTCGTCTTTCGTTTTACCAAGCCCGACGGGACAGGTTCCGACGCTAACAGCGAAGCATTTCTCAATTTTACCGAAGGCAGCGGCAACGACCCGGCACTCGTTGAAGTTGTGTTGAAAACCGATGCCGAAGGTAATGTTGTTTCAACCGCTGCCGAGATTGCTGAATTAATCAACACCTCGCCCCTGTTCCGCAAAGCCGACGGCAGCGGCAGACTTTCCGCAACGATTCCTGCCGGTCAAACCGGTCAGGGTATTGTAACGCCGTTTCAGGAGTATGCGTATTACGGCAGCGTGAACGAAAATAATTATCTGCAATTCCTCGCACCGGAAAACGCTCCGAAAATCCGTTTCACAAGTTTGCCGGACACGCCGTTGTCGGTTTCAGATGCAACACCGGGAATACTCGTCATCAATCTTGAAACAGATGCCAACGGTATTGTCCGAACGACGGCAAACGACCTCGTCCATTTCTTTGATAATCCGTCAACGGCGGCAGCGAAAGCGGTACTCGATAAATACGGCATCAGCGTTTCGAGCATTGACCCGCAAAATGCCAACGTGCCGGTTTGCGCCGGCGACCCGCCGAGCGGTCTTGGAACGCTTGTCCCGACTTATGACCCCGCTGAAACCTGTCCGCCGGAGAGTCTGTATTATCCCGACACCGTTTTCAGCAGTTATGGTACCGGCATCAGCGAAGATTACGCTTCGGCAACAATAAGCGGTAAGCGGGGACGCAACGCCGACTTTACAATAACAGCAACGCAAATCGGAGCAGCATATAATAACACGCAAATTGTTTTGAGCAGCGATGCAGACGGTCCGAATGTTAAGTATGACCCGGTCTGGAAACGCATCACGATTGGTTTGAATCCGCAAACAGACACAACGGCTGCCGAAATCGTTGCGTTAATCAATGGCGATGAAACAGTCAGCAAGTTTTTCACCGCTTCGCTGCCGGAAACATCGACCGGCGAAGGTTTTGTTACATCGGGTGATTGGGCAACGCTGACCGGCGGTATTAAAGAGGCGGATGCCTCTGCTCCCGCTGCCGAACTTGGAGTACGAATGTTTCCCGGCAGTGATAACGCAAGTCTCGGTGTGACATTTTATTCCGTTGACTTCGGCAGCAGCGAATTTGTCGATGTTCGGGCATTGCAGGACAGTGAATTTCCGTTAACCGACCGTTTCGGCAACATTGCGGAACGGAGTTACGGAACGGATGTTGTTGCGGATATCAACGGTCAGCGGGCGATTGGGGACGGTCTTATTGCCCGCACGGCGACATCGAATTTGGATATGGCACTTTGGACTGTGCCGACGGTCCAAAGCGGCAGTGTTTTGGGTTTCCGTATCACCGGCGGCGGTACACTGATTCAGATGGGACCGAATGCCGTTTCGGAATTGCAGGCACGCATCGGCATACCGAGTGTGCATACAACGGCGTTGGGCGGTTTGAACGGCTTTTTATCGGAATTGAAAACAGGCGGCAGAGCAGATTTGCTGACGGACACGAATGCGGCGTACCGGATTCTTGAGGAAGTAACGGAACAGGTATCCTTGCTTCGGGGCAGTTTGGGGGTGTTCCAAAAGTCACGTCTTCAGGCGAACATAGACAATATGACGGACAGTATTGAAATTGAGACCGGAGCGCGGAGTGCCATTATGGATTCTGATTTTGCGGAGGAGTCGTCGAATTTAGCGAAGCAGCAGTTATTGATGCAGACGAATGTTTCGGTTTTGCAGCAAACCAGAGCGTCCCAGCAACTGCTGCTGTCGCTTTTGCAGGGATAATCGTTACGAGAATAGACGATTTGTGTTGCAAGCGTCCCGCAAATGGGATAGAACGAAGCGGGTCTTTTTTAGTTCCTGAATCCGATGGAGAACTTTTCTCTTCGGATATTGGTCTCGAACACGATGTGTTAATGTCGCGTACCTTACGGAGCAAATCAACATTCGATTATTGGAAAGAAGACCACTCGTTTTATATGAACGTTGTAAAAGAGGGAATCTATACAATATCATCAAAAAGTTACTAAAAACACGTGAGACGCTCGTCTAGAGCCTTTTTTTATAGGAACAATTTGAAACGCCTCGGTATAATCGCCATACCTGCCAACCTTCATATTCCGCTGTTTATAATTGAACGAAATCCGATGGTTCAGATAAAAAACTTTGCGACCGGTCAGCGAAGAGTATCGTATTTGCAATCCGGGAATGGCTTCGCCGCTGATTTGCAAATTGTTTTCTGATTTCAAATCGCGGATATATGCCTCTGTAAAATGTCGGTGAAAATACCCGGTTTTTGGTGGTCTGTGCAAGGATTTGCAGCCGCATAACAAAATCCGGCAAATCACTCGCTTTTTTTCAGCGACGTAATTCCCAAAATGGACGCGAGTATTTTTTGCTATGAATCCCGTCCGCATTATGCCCAATAAGCTCTATGGATTGAAAATGCTTGAAAAGACTTTCGTAATCTTTTTCCGATGTTCTTTCGTGTCCCTCAAAATACACAACCCCGTTCGCTGCCAAATTATTCAGGATATTTTCAGCAAACATTTCTTTATTTTTTATATGAAAGTAGATTGAAAAAGCAAAGATTGTATCAAATTTTTTGTTCAGGTTCAGCGGCTCGCCCAAATCTTGCACAACTATATCTATCCTGCTGCCCAGTGCGGTGCTGATTCTCAGTGCGGTTTTTGATATATTGGACGAATATTCGCATCCCAAAACAGAATTTGCACCATAAAACCAAGCCAAGTGGGATGAACTGGCTATATTGCATCCCAAATCCAGAACATTTTTTTCACGAATATCTTGCAAGGCAATCTTATTAAATCTCTCTAGAATATCATAACGTCTGCCTTTTAATATG
>JAITQJ010000012.1 GCA_031288955.1 Planctomycetaceae bacterium
GACAAAACCGTACTCCATCATACTGCGGATTATCGAGTCTATTGACGAATCCCGAAGCCGCCAATCCAGAATATTAACTGATTGAATTTTTTCCGTAAAAGCACTCGTAACCGTACGGATTGCCGTCTCAAATATCTCCGGTATCGCCGCCGACTCGTTAAGCGATTGATATACCGGAACAATCATCAGATACAACTCTGTCGTCTCGGCAGAATCCGGCATTTCCGCTGCAAGTTCCCGCGTTTGTTCGAGAAGCGAATTCGCCGCCTTCATTCTGCCGACCTGCACCAGTGCTTTCGCCAGCAGCGCACAAGGCTTGCCTTGTTTCAATGCGGTATCAATCAACTCAATACACTGCCGGCATTCGTCAACCAACTTCACCGTTTCCTCAAACGCCATCGGATTCGCTTCCTTCGTAATGTACGGATATGTTCCGCTGCCCTGCGTTTTTTCCAATGCGATTTTTGCTAACAGCAATTCCGCTAAACAACAGGCACGCTCGTCGATTTTCGTCAACGCTCTACAAGCCGTTAAGGTTTTGTCCCAAAGTTTTCGGGCAGATTCACGGTCGCTTGTCCCCTGAATTTGCATCGATAAGCGGTCAAGCAATGCCGACCATAGAGCCGTCCGGTCGCCTTCGGCAACCAGTTCTGCCGCCGCAAATGCTTCGTTTTGGACGTATTGGCGAATCTCCGGCTCTTCCTGATATGTATTGCAAAGCAGCAGATATTCCCGAACAAGCCGGCTCCGCAACCGGCTCTGTTCTTTTTGTCCGCTAATCCGTTCAAGCGTTTGACCGGCAAGATGAAGAAGCCCCGACTGTATCAGCCGTTCGCAGCACCGTCCTAACTCCTGATCGCCGTTCTGTTTTGCCGGATTCGGTATTGCACACGCCGCAAAATCGGCATCCGTTCCTTTTCCTCCCGCAATGTTCAGGTACCGCTGTACTTCTGCCGCCGACTTTGTTTTCGACATTAACGCTAACGTTGCCGCCGCAGCGTCCAAGCGGTGAATCCGCAGTTGCTCCATCGCCAAAAACCGATAAACATTGTCCCGCAATTCCGGTTCTGAAACCGTTTTTAGCGTTGCCAGTGCGTCGGCAAAAAACCGTCCGATAATTTGCAGCCGTGCCAGTTCAGCAAGTTGCTGCGGTGCCGCTTCAGGAATTGCCAATACGCTATGCAGCGTCTTTTTCGCTTCGGTAAAAGTACCGGCGGCAATCTGCTGTTCACCGACACGCTGCAACAAGTCAATGCGTTCGTCCGGCTTCTGCATTTTCTGCGCCGCTGCCGCTGCTTTGCGTAAAACACGAACCGCATCGGCACTCCGGTTGAACATCAGATAACTCTGCCCCGTCAGGAGCAATGTCTGTACCGACTGCCTGTCAAGGCGGTTGAGCATCGGCGATGCGTCAATTTCCTCCACCGGCACCGAAATAACTTCCTCTGATGTTGTCCAGTCATCAAAGACAGTATCCGTATTCATCTTCGGCAAATCTTCACGTTCGGGTAAATTTAATGCCGCCCTGATTGCCGGCGACTGCGGATTGTCGAGCAAATGCAGCACAGGCTGTTTGACCGCATCAGAAAAATCCGGCGAAAGTGTAACACTTTCCTTGAACATCGAGTACATTTCCCGGTCGCACATCAGCCGTGAATCGGCAACCTGCCGCAGCAACTCAAGTTGCGTTTGTGCGTCCGCCGTCTGTCCAATCCAATGAAAAACTTCACGGACGATATTTTTTGCCCTGTCGGGATACATCATCGGCTTGTCCGTTGCCTCGGTCGGCAGAACGAGCATTTCCGGTTCGGTTATCTTGATTTGCGGCGGTCTGCCGGAATAAGCCAGAAGCAGTTCTAAAGTCCGCGCCATTTCGACAGGATTACGGATTCTTTTGAACGTGCTGACCGCATCGTTAATCATACCGGTGCGCATTTGTTCGCCGGCAATCAAACGAAAGGCTTTGTTTTGCTGGTCGAGCGAAAGCACCAGCACGAATTCGAGTTGCTGACGAAAAAATGCGGGCAAATCCTGCGAGTCAGGCAAAACCGCAAACACGGTAACCGTTCCAAAAAACGTGTCTTCATTGACTTTGGAATTCAGCCGCTGGTCGGATGCAACGGACAGCCGGTTGCTTTCGGCGATAAGGACTTTGGCACTAGGAAATTTTTTCAGACGCAGATACATCAATGCCTGTGAAACAAGAACCCGGCAGCGCATTGACAGAGCAAGACTGCTTGTTCCGAGTCTTTCTAGCGGTTCGTCGATTGTTAAATCAACATCGTTTCTTGCCAGTGTAACCGCAATCGTCGCAACGGCAGTGATTCGGTTATAATTTGAATCAATGAACATTGCTTCCTTAATTGATTGATTGATGAAACGCTGAATACGCTGATTTTGAAGAAATGTGCTTTTTGAATCACGTGCGGTTTGAATATCGATTTTTGTCCGTTCTTCCCAATAGCGGTCGCTTTCGGGGTCAAGTGCTGAATAATCCGGCTTGAAATCATCGACGTATGTTAGTTTTTTGACGACTTCGATTCCGGTACCGAGGAGAACGGCACTGACGAGAACAAAAAGCACGCTGCCGAAAAAGAACCGCCAGAATAGTGTCCGTTCAACTTGTTTTTCGAGTTCTGTTGCGGGCTGATGTGTATCGGCTTGCCAAACACCGCTAGACAGTTTTTCTGCCGGCTCGTTGTGTCCACTGATAGCCAAATCGAACCGCGACGGCGGAACGTGTTCTTTATTAGACGGTTCCTGATTGTTAAAGGTCGGCAGACTCATTGGATATACTCAACGACGTTTGAACGGTGTCATTATATCCCTGATGTTTGAAAAAGGCAAATCGGTCAATGCCCTTTCAATGTCAAACGCAGAAGTTTGGAACGTTCGATGTCCCTGTCAGGCTGTTCCAAAATCCTGCCGGTTATCTTTTGCAAATGCGCCGGCTGCGTGTGCAGGAGCAGCCGGTTGATTTTATCAATGCCGATGCCGGTTAAAATGCCCGTGCTGATTCCTAACCGGACACTCGACAAATGATTCATTGTTTCGATGCTCTCCATCACGCACGCCGTTTGCAGCAGCCCCAACGCCCGGCAGCAGCGGTCTTGAATCTGTGCTGTTTTTTCCGACAGCAGGTACTCCCGTGCTTTACGTTCGTGTTCGATAATTTGCGGGACGGCTTCAAGCATCGTCCCGATAATATCCGCTTCGCTTTTGCCGAGCGTTATCTGATTGCTGATTTGAAACAGTTCGCCGAAAGCCTGTGTCCCTTCTCCGTAAAGTCCCCGAACCGTCAGATACACTTTTTGCAGCGACCGGAACACGTTGTCCATTTCCTTCGTTGCAACAAGTGCCGGTAAATGAAGCATTACACTGACACGCATCCCCGTACCGGCATTTGTCGGACACGATGTCAAATAACCGTATCGGCTGTCAAAAACATAATCAAGTTGCCCTTCGAGTTGGTTGTCAACGGTATTGACCGTCTGCCAAACATTTTCCAAAGCACTTTCCAGCGTGCCGTCTAAAGTGTCGCCGGCGGTTAAAGAATGAATCCGCAGATGGTCTTCTTCGTTTATCATCACGCAGAACGATTCATCTTCGGCAATAAAAGCCGAGCGTTTCGTGTCCGCTTCCGCCAGTTCTTTAGAAATCAGTTGCCGTTCGAGGAGAAAGAGCCGGTCAAGGGCTTCGAGTTTTTCAATATCGATGAAACCGGCGGTATGTTCTTTCCATACTTCGGCAGCGGCTTGCTGTACACTTTTCCGTACGGCTTTTTTGTCGTTATCGGTACATCTGTTCGGGAACGGATAGCGTGCGATATTCCGTGCCAGCCGAATCCGGGTTGACACAACGATACCGTTATTCCGTTTCGGAACATCGGTCTTCGTATCAAGCCACGGCGGCAATTTGTCAACCAGTTTCGATAACATTTTGTACAACAACTTATGCCCGGCTCAAAAAATCGCCGCTGCGGGTGTCGATGCGTACCAATTCGCCTTCCTCGAGATATTCCGGCACCTGCACTTCCAGACCGGTCTCTAAAATTGCCGGCTTTGCCCGCGATGTTGCCGAATTACCCCGCGCTGCCGGGTCGCATTTTGTTACTTTCAGCGTTACCGCCGTCGGTACTTCGATACCGACACATTCGTCGTTATAAATCAATGCCCGAATTCCTTCGAGTTCTTCGGTAATATACTGCATTTCATCGGCAATGTCTGTCTTTTTGACGTTGTACTGGTTGTAGTCCAGATTATCCATAAAGACACATTCATCGGCATCGCTGTACAGATATTTGATTTCGCGGCGTTGAAAATCCGCAGAATCCAATGACTCGGTACCTTTGAGCGTGATGTCCGCTTTTTGTTTGGTAACGAGATTTCTTGCGCGGAATTTGTAGAGTGTTGCCGCCCCGCGGGCAGACGGCGATTGAACGTTAATCGTTTCGATAATGCAGGGCGAACCGTTATAAACGACGACTTCACCCCGTTTTATTTCTTTCGCAATCATAGAGACTCCTGTACGTTAACTCTGTATTATAACGAAAAAACCGCCCGTTGGGAGGACGGGCAGACGAAGTGCAAAAACCTCGTTATCCTTTGCTTGATTTGGTACAATGCCGTCAGATGACGATTTCTCCTTATGTTTTCGGTTTGATTGCGGCAGTGTTTTTCGGAATGACCAAGACGGGTGTGCCGGGCTGCGGTATTCTCGGCGTTCTCGTGATGATGCTCGCCTTTCCCGGAACGGAAAAACTGTCCAGCGGTGCCGTTCTGCCGCTCCTCGTTCTCGGCGATATTATTGCCGTTTGGTATTACCGCCGTAATGCCGACTGCCGCCGAATCGTTATCCTGCTGCCGTCCGTTTTCGCAGGGCTGATTCTCGGAACGCTTTTTATGCGGAGCATTGATGACCGGCAATTCAAAATTTTTCTTGCCGTATTAGTTCTTGTTCTCGTCATCTTTGAACAACTGCGGCGTTGGCAAAACTGGACGGCATTACCGAAGTCGCGGCTCTTCGTATGGTCAATGGGATTGTTGAGCGGTTTTACAACACTCGTCGGCAATGCGGCAGGACCGGTAATGTCGGTTTATTGTTCGGCGCAAAACCTGAACAAGCACGATTTTATGGGACTGTTTGCCGTTCTCTTTTTTATCATCAATGTAACAAAATTGCCGCTTATCGGCGGGGCTGTCCCGGACTTGAATATGATTACAGCCCGGACACTTTGGTTTGATGTAACGATTTTGCCCGGTTTACTTGTTGGTGCTTTCATCGGCAGACAATTATTCAAAATCGTTCCTGAACGATACTTTGTCCCGCTGATATTGCTCCTCAATCTTCTCGTACCGGTACAGATGATATTCTTTTAACCGCTATAATTATTATAAACAGAACACAGCAGAAGAAATACTTCCGATTCGGCATTATTTTGTTATACACAAGAGGAAGTTTTGACGAACAGGGAACAAAGTGCCTGTATTTTAACGGGCGGTGAAACCGTTTGCCGGTTAACTTCCCCCGCTTACCGGTCGGAGAATAATCAATGCGTTTGCCGATTTTTGCCGTTTCGTTCCTTTGCTTTGCCCTTTGGTGCGTCCTTGCCGATGCCCAAATACCAGAAAACGCCCGGTTTCAGCCCGGCAGTTATGCGTTCGGTCCGTATGTTCCGCGTTATGCTCCGCAGCCTTTACCGGCTGCTGCTAACGAAGAGGAAACAGTTGCGGCAGAAAAAAATGCCGATACCGAGAAAGCCGGGGAGGATACTGCGACAGATTGGGAAAAGAAATTCGCCCCCATTTTTAATGCGGCAAAGAATGGTGCTGCAAGACAACCGATGCCCGGCACGTATCCGCCGGCACTTCTGACCCCAAGTGAACCGGTGCCGCATTTAAGTTTCGCTTACGATAAATGGAGCCGCCGTTTTAATTTGATTCCTTATGAACCGGGTTATGCAATGAGTCCGACGGAGTTTCCGGCTGGCACGTCGCCGATGTACGTTTTTGTATCATCAATGTCCTCGCAGTCGGTAATACAGCCGCCGGTGCGGTATATGAGTTATTATGACCCTGACCCGGTTGTTTTACCTGCCAGTATCCGATTGAGAGGTTCGCGGTTTTTCCAAAAGGATATGCAGCCGATGCCGATGCCGGTACCGAAGCCGGTCAATGCAGTACCGGCAGGTACTCCTCCGCGGACGCAAATTGGTAAAGCCGTACAAAACACTTTCGGCGATTTCAAGTTGCAATAGTGAACAAACTGAACGTTAGGGCAGTTCTCAAAACCGGCTTCGCCGTCCGCCTGTGAACGTCAGGGCGGCTCTTGAAATTTTTCCCGGAACGTTGGATAATATATCCTCCGTTCCTTTACAAACGATATGTCTCTTTCTGATATTATTTCCCGTTTTCGTGCTGACCGCTATGCAATGGACGTTACCGGTATCGAAATTGTCGATGCCAAAGCGGATTACGCCAAAGTGAAACTAGAAGTCGGTGATAAACATCAAAACGCCGTCGGCATTATGCAGGGCGGAGCCGTTTTTACCCTTGCCGATTTTGCGTTTGCCGTTGCCTCTAACAACGCCGCAGCAGAGGAAGAGGCGACCGTGGCGATTGAATGTCATATTTCATTCCTCAAGCCGGTAACCAGCGGCACGCTTTACGCCGAAGCAAAACTTGAATCCAAGAGCCGCTCATTGGCAACGTATGACATTCCGATAACCAATGAAAACGGGGAACTGGTCGCTAAATTTCACGGCAGAGGCTTTGTACGGCGAAAACGATAGCGAGGACATCTGGATAATCATTTCCTTGTCCGTTTTTTAATAAAATGGTAGAATATCCGTAATCCGTAACTTTTTCACGATTTCCTTTATGAATCTCAACGCTTACCGCCTCATAGAGGACGATATTGCGGCGATGAAGGCGTTATCACAACGGACGGTAACGGAAGTCAGTCCGCATATCAAGGAAATCGTGCAGTACAGTTTGCAAATCAGCGGAAAATGTCTTCGTCCGGCACTGCTGTTCCTGACCGCTAAAATCTTCGGTAATGTTACAGAAAAGCATTTGCATAGTGCCGCCGCTATTGAATTTGTTCATACTGCAACGCTTATACACGATGACATTCTCGACGGTGCTTTGCTTCGCCGGCATTTGGATACCGTCAACGTCCGCTGGAATGCCCAAGTCGGTGTTTTGGCAGGCGATTTACTTCTCGCTAAATCGCTGGAATTGATGGCACAGGGAGCCGATTTATACGGTATTCAACGTTTGACCGAAGCCTGCAATTTGACCTGTGCCGGTGAATTGCAGCAGGTAACATCTGTCGGACGCTTTGAAATGCCGATGGAGGAATATCTGCAAATCATCGGCGGTAAAACGGCTTCGCTCTTGGCGTGCAGTACCGAATTAGGAGCGTACTACTCCGGTGCGAATACCGAAATGGTCAGGAAATTCCGCCTCTTCGGACATAAAACCGGTATCGCTTTTCAGATGATTGACGACATTTTAGACGTAACCGGCGAAACAGAAAACGCCGGTAAAACGCTGCGGACTGACCTGATAAACCGAAAACCGACGCTTCCGGTACTATTATATTTGCAAAGTGCCGCCGAAGCACAGCGGCAAACGATGTTGAAACAGTTACGCAGTGAAACGATTGAGACGGAGTTAATTGTCCGGCAACTGATACAAAGCGGTGCTGTTGAAGCCGCCCAGAAGCGGGCGCAGAAAGAAATACACGAGGCTCTCGCTTTGATTGCCGATGCGGACGGTCACGCGGAAATGAAAGCCGCCGTCGAAGAAATAGCCCTGTTTGTAACGACGAGAAACCGGTAACCTGGGACAATGAATTATGGACAAGTTGAATATCACACGGGAGCGTTTGCTGCTCATCGCAGCCGGAATCGTGCTGCTTATCGTCGCAGTACCGGTATTGCGGTCTCTCTACACGGAATCGCAGACTTTGCAGAAACAGCGTCAAAAGTTGCAGGACGATATTGCCAAATATCAGCGTGAAGCCGAAAAGAAAACAGAAACAAAGGCACGCTTGACGGATTTGACCAGCCAATCGCTGCCGTCGAAAGAAGAAATGGCTCTTTCGCAATACCAAAGTTATCTAATGCGGCTGGCGACCGAGACGGGCATTAAGGAGTACCGCAGTGATACGCCGGCGGTGTCGAAGCAGAAAAATAATCTGTACAGCAAGTTTTCGTTTACGATTCACGGCAAGGGGACGCTGCAGCAGACGGCGGAGTTTCTGCGCCGGTTTCATAAAACGCCGTATCTGCATTTAATCCGCAGCGTTTCGTCACGGGCAACACGAAAACCGGATGAGTTTGAAATCACATTCAAAGTTGAAGCATTGTCGCTTCCGCAAAATAAGGAATTGCCGGAATTGAACGCACAGACCTTTGCCGTCTCCGATGCGGAAAAACAACTCCTGAAAGCAATTACTGACCGGGCGGTGTTTTCGGAATATCGTCCGCCGGAACCGCAGCCGCAGCGGGTTCAGGAACCGGTCAGGGAGACAATAGCCGATTTTGACTCCTCGCCGTATTGTTATTTGACGACGATAGTCGAAACGGACGGTAAATATCAATGCTGGGTGAATAACCGCATCGAAAATAAAACGTACAAATTGTTCGAGGGCGAAATGTTTCGGCTCGGCGGAGTACGCTGTTCCGTTAAAAAGATAAACTTCGACCGCGTTCAGTTTGAGGCGGCACGGGAACTTTACATCGTCCGCATCGGCAAATCGTTTGCGGAGTTTGAATAGCCGCTGTGTCGGAGACGGACGGATTAACTTTCTTCGGGAACTTTTTCGAGAGTGGCGATGATAGAGCCGTCTGAAGCGGCAATGAGCGGGTCGGGACCAAAGCCCAATATCGTATCGCGTTTTACTTCCGCCTGTTCTAACGCCGACGTGAACACAACCGCTTTACCGCAGGTATGTACCTCCACTGCCAATCGCAGCCCTTGTTCGACCGAATAACCGAAAACTTTGCCGAGCATAAAGATAACGTAATCAAACGTATGCACATCGTCATTCCAAAGGATAACGTTAAACCTCGACTCTTTTTGCGTTTTATCTTTTTTTTTCGGCGAATGTTTCGGACGCACCATAACGGCAGCGTCCGGTTCGTCAATAACATCGAAAACAGTCATAACGGCGCAACAACACGGTATTGTGTCCAACTTCGTTCCACTCAACAATATATGATACCGATTTGCCTGCAATTTTCAACGGTTTCGTGTACAATAGACCGGCAGACGGTAAGGTGCTTAAAGCCAATGTAAAAGAAATGAAACCGGAAACGATTATCAAATTAGGGACGCTTTTGACGGCGGTGCTGCTCGTGCTTTGCGGTGCTGCTTTCGTTGCCGGTTTGGGAGTCCTTTTCGGCAATCCGGCACCGCAGGCGGCGTACCGGGGCGTTACTGTGAAAGAACCCGCAGAGCCGGAAAACATCACAGCCGCTGCCGTGAAAACCGAACTGACCGCGGGCAGCGGAAAACCGTCCGCCGTTTCCGGCACCTGGTCGAATTTTCGCGGTGATAACTTCGATGCGGTGTCATCGGAAACGATTCCCCTCGTCAAAGCCGTTTCAGAAACAAGCCCTGCACTGCCGGAACTTTGGTCGCTGCCGCTGGGCGAAGGTTTTGCCGGTTTCGCTGTCCGCAACGGCTGCATTTATATTCTCGATTACGATATGCAGAACAAACGTGATGCGCTGCGCTGTTTATCGCTTGATGACGGCGGCGAGATATGGCGGTTCTCGTATCCCGAACGGATAAAGAAGAATCACGGTATGTCCCGAACGATTCCTGCTGTTACCGACAAGTATTGCGTTGCATTAAGTCCTCTGTGCAGGGTTATGTGCGTCGATGCCCAAAGCGGCAAAGAACGTTGGTTTATCGATTTGAAACAGAAATACGCCGCAACCGTTCCCGAATGGTATGCGGGACAATGTCCGGTTATCAGGGAACATTCTGCGGCAATTATTGCACCGGCGGGACCGGAGGCTTTGCTTGTTGCGTTAGATTGCGAAACGGGCAACGAGATTTGGCGGACTCCTAATCCTTTCGGCTGGACGATGACACATTCGTCGATAATGCCGATGACGCTGGACGGACGGCAAACATTCGTGTATTTCGGCAAGGGCGGCGTTGTTGGTGTCGATGCGGCGGACGGGAAAATCCTTTGGAGTACAACAGATTGGCAAATCGAAATTGCAACGTGTCCGTCGCCGGTGATTTTGCCCGGCAGCCGGATTTTCTGCTGCGGCGGTTATTTAAGCGGTTCGCTGATGCTGCAAATCAGCAAGAACGGTGAACAATATGAAGCGAAGACGCTGTTCCGTTTGAAAGATGCTTTTTTTGGTTCGGAACAGCAAACGCCGCTGTTTTACGATGGTCACCTTTTCGGTATCCGGCAGCGGGATAAGCAATTTGTGTGTTTGGATTTGAGCGGCAGCGTTGTTTGGACGAGCGGAGCAAAAGCCCGCTTCGGCAGCGGTCCGTACATTGTTGCCGACGGAATGTTTCTGATATTGGACGATGACGGCAAACTGACGGCGTGCGAGGCAACGTCAAAAGCGTACCGCCAGTTATTCAGCGCACAGGTATTAGACGACCACGGCTGTTGGGCACCGATGGCAATTATTCAGGGCAGACTGCTGCTGCGCGACCAGGTATCGATGAAGTGTCTTGATTTGAGAAAATAGCGGCAGCACGACCTGGAGTATCCGTCTTTTTATTCCTCTCAATCTCCGTTCCGTGTCTTTGCGGTTATCGTTTTCAAAAAACGAACTTATTCCGGCATTTTAGGGATTCAAGCGGGAAACGATTTATTCAAGTGCCGGCGGAGAAATTGCCGAAAACGTTGATAGACAGTGAAATGTTCCGTTTTTGATACGAAACAATGAGGACACCTACTTCCGCATCAATCAGAAGTGCTTCCCTTCAGGGCGGACGGAAAAAACCCATTATATGGTCGTTTTGTGTCATTTTTCTAACTGTTGCCATACATTCCGGCTGCGTTTCCCGTACCGCTTTTTTTGACCCGAAACCTGCCGGTACACCTATTTTCCGCGATGTTCCCAGTGAAGCCGCTAAATCGTCTCTGCCGTATTATTTTCTTGAGCCGCCGGACATTATCAACGTCGAAGCCATTCATCTCGCCCCAAAGTCCCCGTACGCACTCCGCGTTTTCGACGTAATCGCCATTGACGTTATCGGAACTCCGCCTGATGACCCGATTTCCGGTCCGTTCTCCGTTGAGCCGGGCGGCGATGTCAAACTCGGCAGCGTTTACGGCAGCGTCAAAGTCGAAGGACTTTCGCTTGAAGATGCCGAACAAGCCATCACGAGGCACTTGACCGTTTCCGATGACAACACCGCCGGGTCGCTGGCAAATCCGGTCGTGTCCGTCAAACTAATGCGAATGACCGATATGCAGCAAATCGCCGGCAATCATATGATTGGTCCCGACGGTTATATCACGCTCGGCTCTTACGGACGCGTCTTTGTCAACGGTTTGACTGTAGATGAATGTAGAGAAGCCATCGAATTTCAGTTGTCAAAGCAACTCGACCATCCGCAAGTTGCCGTCGATATTTTTTCGTATAACAGCAAAGCATATTATGTGATATTTCAATCGTCCGCCCTCGGTGAACAGTTATTGAAGTTTCCTTACACGGGCAACGAAAACGTCATTGATGCGATTGCAAACACAAACGGTTTGGCTCCGAATTCGTCGAAGCGGATGTGGATAGCGCGTCCGGTCGGCAACTCGAACAAACCGGTGATTTTGCCCGTCGATTGGGTAGATATTACCGCTTACGGCAAGCCGGATACGAATTACCAACTGCTTCCCGGCGACCGCGTGTTTGTTGTCGAAGACCGTTTCACGTCGCTTGACGGAACGCTGGCGCGGGTACTCGCACCGTTTGAACGAATACTCGGCTTCTCGACCTTGGCGGCTTCAACGGCGACCCGGTTCTACGGCAAAGTGATGACCGGCGGAGGCGAACGCGGTATGTACGGCTATTGACATCTGCTTGAAAAAAACCGGAAAATACCGTACACTTGGCACGTGCAGGAGGTATTCTGCACGGCGATTCCATATAAAGATTCCGTATAAAGGGGAGGTCAAAACAATGTTCCGCCGAATGTCGCACGTATTCACCGCCGTTGGTATTATCGCAGCCGTTCTTTGTTTTTCGGACACGGCGGTTGCGCAACTGTCTCCGCCGATTAGTCCGTGGATGTCGATGTTCCAACGGCGTACGGGTCCGCTGGATAATTACAATGCGGCGGTTAAGCCGCAGCAGGATGCGCTGCGGAATTACCAGGCGCAGCAGCGGGGGTTGCAGCAGAATCAGCAGGCAATTCAGTCGTTACAGCGGCAGAATAGCGCACCATCAATCGGCGGAAGCGGCGGTATTGATTTGACGAGCAGAGCAGCGGGACCGCTTGACCCGAACAAGACATTACTGCAAGCCCCGCGTGAGGTTCCCAGCGGACAAGCGAATGCGGCATATTACAATAATTTGCTGAATTATTATCAGCCGATGGGGCAGAGCCGGGTGCCGAACTTCAGCCAGCCGGGAGCGAACCGGCGGCGGTAAAGACGCGGTTATATCAAAAGTATTCGTCCTGTTTCGTTACCCGAACGACTTCGTCCACCGAAGTCTCACCGGCAAGAACTTTGCGCCAGCCGTCCATTCGTAGCGTCGTCATTCC
>JAITQJ010000048.1 GCA_031288955.1 Planctomycetaceae bacterium
GATAGCGCAACCGAAAACGGCGGGACAAGTCCCGCCGTGAATTTTTATTATCAACACAATAACCAATGGGAATCAAAGCACTGCGTAATCGGGACAACTGGCAAACGCAAAGCGGAGCAAAGGCAGAAAAAGCAGAGAACAATTTTTTACTCCCGGCTTGCTCAAAATTCTTCGACAATACGGAAAACTCGGCGATGGTATTCTGCCGTTTTGGGTTGTCTTTCAAGGCGACATTACCCGCGACCCCAAAAGAGTTCGGGAAATAACGCTCTGGTATGAAAAATATCCCGAACACTTTTTTATGTGGTATGACAATGCCGATGAAACACCGCTTGTCGAACATTTCAACAAACACTTCAAAGACATTTTACTTGGAAAAAAGCAATGAATGTTTTGTTCGTGTTGCCGCGGTATAGTCCGCTGTGATTTTTGGCGGCATTTGACGTGTTGCCGTGTTCGTTGGAATAGCCGCCAGCGTATTTTTGTTAAGATACTGCAAGTGATTCACGGCATTACCGACGCTAAAATCATAACGCATACCGTCAAGGTCAAGCCCTTGTTTCAAATTGTCAATACGCCGTTCAATCACTTCGCCAGCAATGGGATTGTTTTCAATCACAACGGTATTGCGTCCTGTTTTTTCGGCAACGGCGAGCGTTGTTCCGCTTCCGCCGAAAGGGTCAAGGATTAAATCGCCTTGCTGTGTGCATATTTCGATTAAGAAACGTAATAATGCTTCTGGTTTTTTAGAATCCTTGAAATCACAACCTATGCCGCCTTCACGATAAATAGTTGGAACAACTTCGGTAAAATCCAAGTCGTTGCACGGCAAAATCGGTCGTCCCGCACTCAACGTGGATTGAAAATACACGCCGCTTCGCCGGTTTGCATTGCCGGTTTGAAACCAACGAAAACCAAGACCAGCATTATCCAGTCCCCAAACACGAACAAGTAAATTGTTACCGAGTTGCCGAAGGTGTTTTTCATACCACTCGCCCGACCAGTTGCCCGTTGCCAACTTTCCGGCAAGGATATAACGGCGCAGCGCAGCGGGAGAATAGCCCGTTTTCAATATCTGATATTGTTGCGGTTCATAAATTTCAACACGCTTTCCGTTGATGGTATTCTCCTTTGGCGGAGAATCTGATGTTTCGATAGTATAAATAAACTTATCTTCCCGTGCGGTCTTGTTTTGCGTGAAAAAGCGGGTTGTTTTCTTTTTTCGATAGATAAGCAGGTATTCAAATAAATCGTGGAACGTGGCATTAATCATTAGTTGCCGGTCTTTGTGGCGAATTTTCACAGGAAAAAGCCCGACAAAACAATCCGCTCCGAAAACATTGTCAAGAATCGGTTTCAGATTAAAAAGTTCCATCTGATTGATAGAAACAGCAAGAAAACCGGTATCTTTCAGAAGTGTATAGACTTTTTTTGTCAGAGTAAAAATATCTTTCTGCCAATTTTGTTTTTCTGTATCCCGAAAATGTTTTCTTGCACCCCGCAAGCGTCCTGTGTTATACGGTGGATCCATATAGACAAGTTGGAACTCTGCGTTGATTTGTATCAACTTATCAAGGACTTTCTGATTGTCTTCTTTGAGAAGTAAATGCCCGTAGGACTCTTTTGTGTGTGGGAAACGCATAACGGGAAAGATAAAAGATATGTAAATCAATCAAGTATCATTCTACCTGTTTGAGACGGAAAAGCAAGAAAAATTAGAGGGGGTGGCATAGACAACTGCCTCCTCTTGTAAGCAATTATCTATGCCAGAGCCGAATTCAATCATCTGCACGGCGGTTCAACATAATCCGGCATATCGGCACGGGGGAGTTCGTTGATGAGTTGTTGAACCGGTTTGAACGTCTCCATTATCTTTTGATAATCAGGGTCGTCCTTTGAAGCGAACACAATCTTGGAACACTTCTGCGTGCCGCCCGCCGATTTCGCTAACGGGGCAAGCAGAAAAACGTTGTTTTCCGGCTGCATAAAACGTGTGTAAAACTCCCGCGGAAAAACCTTGCCCTGCGGCGAAAGATTGTACAGCGGGTCGCCCGTCCGCTTCGGATTGCAGCCCAACTCCTGTGCCGGATTCGGTGTATGACACTCCGCACAACGCCGCTGCGAAACTTCATTCAAGACCGTATCCAAATGTTCAGGATAAATTCGCCGCGAACCAATTTGAAACTTGTGATTCGATGAACTCGTCGGATAATACGGAACATTCAAATCTATCCAGAGATAAATCCGTTCCCGTTCGCCTTGCGGTACATCAATACGCCGTTTGCCGTCCTTATCAGGATGTCCGCTGCGCAAAATTTCGGCAAGCAAACTCGCCGGACTGCCCCAACGCTTCGGTGCAACATCAAGCGTATTCCACTCCGCCCCGTTTATCGTCCAAATCCAACTCGTATAAGGACTCGTCCCTTCGCTCCGGCTATCGACTTTAACGCCGTGCTGAAGCCAATGCTGTTCGCCCAGCGTTCCTTTCCGTGCCAGATTATCATACGAAACGCAGAAAAAATCCGTGTAATCGCCGCTCAAATCAATGTTATTTTTTTCTGACGGATTATGACAAGCAACGCAATGTTTGTCCAAAACCGGCTGCACCACTTCACTATACGAAAAACCTTTGACACCCCAATCAGGTTTTTGTAATTCCTGCGGAGTTGCTTTCATCGCCGTCATTCGGTTGACATCGGTCGGCGTTTGTGTATTGCGGTCAATGTGACAGCCGACGCAGCCCTGAATTTCGCCCGGCATCAGATGTGTAAATGTCCGCATCCGCTGCACCGCCCGTCCTTCGCCGTCTAACGCCATAAAATAGAGCGGCACCTCGGACGGCACTTTGAACGTTGCCGAACCGTCCGCAGCAACCTCGGCAAATCCCCATACTTTCTTCGGCGCATAAGTCGCCCCGCAGGAAACAACGGGAAACTGAAAACCGAAAGCACCCACCGAAATGCGCTGCAACGAAATTGTTCTGTAAAATGTTTTCTCTGCGGGAATTTCATACGGCGAATGTGTCGGCTTTTCCAATTCCTGTACTACGGCAATCCGTTTCACTTCGCCTCGCTTCACCGCCGGCTCCAAGCCGTTGTAAACGTCTTGCATTGTAACAACCGCCCAGTTGCCCGATACACTGCCGTCTTCCGGCAGCGCAATCGATTCGTTGAGCGTTGACGACTTCACCACAGGCGGAACCGGATATTCCCGAACCGGCTGCACGTTGTAATAACCTAACTTGGTTCGCGCATCTTTGGTCAGCAGTGTTGCCCGCGAAGCGTCAATAGTGCGGATTTGAATGTCTCCCCATTTTGTCGCAAGATAGGTGTTTTCATCAAGAGCAAACGGCTTTTCGTAACCGCCTTGGTTACAAAATCCGTTTCCCCATACGTCCCTGCCGCGAGCAAAAACATCTATTTCCGGCGTTGTATTGATAATGCCTTCTTTGGAATTCGGACCGAACTTCCGGTCAATTTGTGTGATTAAACCGACACAGGAACCGTTATGATTCGTTGCCAGTGCCATAATTTTCTGCGAATTCGGAATCGCATTGGCATCCATAAATGTCCCCGGTGCAAGAGTTCTGTTACCGAAATAGCCCGCAAGGTTCGTACCGTCGGGATTGATTGTCCACAAACTTTGAATCGGACACGCTGTCCGGTCAACGTATTCCCAGCGGGTAAAAATAATTCGTCCGTCGTTCAGCACAGACGGGGTGAAGTCCATCAGATAATTTGCCGAGAGCCGCTTGGGTTTGCTGCCGTCGCGTTCCATTCGGTACAATACCGGCGAGGTTACAACGTAGCAGTAAGCGTAAGCCGGTTTGCGGTCGGAAATGAAGGCGATACCTCCGTCCGGCAGCCAGCAGGCGTTCAAGTTATTGTACGGCGTGTTGGTAATCTGTTTCAGGTTTGTACCGTCAATGTTGACGGTATAAATCTGATAATTTTCGGCGGGATTATCACTGTAACTAACATCGTGGTCAATAACACGGACATTGACGGTTTTTCCTTTTCGTTTCCACGAGAAGACAATTTCTTTAGCGTTCCAATGGAGGTCGGCATCGAGAATCATTCCGTCTCCGGCATCAAATATCTTTTTTATTTCGCCGGTTTTTGGGGAATAAATGCAAAGACCTCCGCCGGGAGCAAAGCCTTCAACGTGATAGGTATAGACGTGTGAAATTGCCAGATGCTGCCGTTGAACAACGAGGAGGTCTGAAAATCCGAAACTGCCGTTGGACACACGTTCGGCAAGGGCTTCTTCGGAATCTGTGCGTTTTTCACTGGTAAAGTGAGCCAACTCTTTATCACTGGGAATTCCGGTATAGACGGCAATTTCCGAAGCACCGGGATTGAAGCGGTCTGTGTACGAATTCAGGAATTTAATGGTCAGCGACTTCACCATTCTCGGTTCCGGCAGTGTCATTCTTTGCGCCCCGTGTTTTTTCAAAAGGGTTCCTTTTGCCGCTGCCGTTTCGTTATCGTTGATGAATATTTCGTAGTCTTTGAAACACTCATCGAGAATCATAGCGGTTCTGCCGCAATAGACGATTTCGGCAACGGATTGAGGCGTGTCCCAATCGAGACGGAATGCCGTCCCGCCGTTTTGACGGCTTGCCGCACCGTTAACAACCCAGGCGGCTTTGACATCCTGTTGACTTAATGCGCCGGGAACGACCCCGTCAACAGCGAACTGGGCGTAGTAATTGCCGTCATATTCGTTTGTTGCGCTGACTTTCGCCTTTGGGGCGATATTTTCTGCTGCCGATAAATTGCCGGCGGCAAAAAGACACAGCATTGGTAACAAAATTGGTAACAAAATACGGAACATTTCTCTTCCTCCTTCGTGTTAAACAACCGTGTATTATCGCATAGACGGTTATGAAGTACAAGAATTTTTACCTCACTATCAGCAGGACTGTATGTTAACAGTTCCATCGAATTGCTTGCCCGACTCACGCAAACTCTTACACCGTGTTTGTTTTCAGGGCATATGATACCGCTATGCGAAACGCCGTCTCCGTGCTTGCTGTCCGTTAGAAGAAGCATAACGCCAACGCCGTTTTTTCAACTTGCTCCCGCAACTTTTCGATAGCATTGACGAATTCTTTCGGTATCGGAACAATGCGATGATACTGATACATTCCTAACCACTGCCCCTTGCCGAGAACCGTATCCTGTTCCTGCCAATGAACGATGTTATCGAGGTAATCCTTGTACAACATTAAGACGGTTTTACCGGTTTCGGA
>JAITQJ010000070.1 GCA_031288955.1 Planctomycetaceae bacterium
GGTGCGATTCCGGGCGAGTATCAGATTACTGTCATCAGGACGGAATTTGAAGTTAAGCCGCTTGATGCGGCGGCACAGGTTGTGCCGGAAGGTATGGACAAGGACAATCCGCATTTGCCAAAGGAAAGTGTTATCGGCTATTACACGGTGGATATGAAATACGCTGCGGTTTCAACTTCGCCGGAAAGTATTACGGTTGAGCAGAAAAAGAACCGCAAGACAATCGATGTCGGTAAAGCGGTACGCCTGTCGTCAAGCGATGCACGTAAAGCACTATAGGAACATCGAAAACCAGTCAGGGAAATTACCGTTTTTAACCGGTTCGCAGCCGTTTCAGTAATTCCCTGCACTGGGTCAGAAAAGTCTGGCAGTTGCCGCTTTGGTAGTCAGGATAACTCCACGGCAGTGCCTGCCAGTGTTTTTGCGTGTAAATCAATGTCGTTTCGGCAAAGATACCCTGCGATAGATAAATCCGGTGAGCGTGGTCTTTCGTCGAAGCCAATATCAATTTGCCCAAGTCAATATAACCGGGGTCGATGTTCAACGGACGGGACAAAGCCGAATCCAAGGCGGCTTTGTTTGTCAAGGCGAATTCTTCCTCCCACTGGTTCGTCAAACACTTGATTTGCGGCAGCACTGCGGGGTCAATGAGTTTTTCAAACGCCCAGATTTCTTTCGGCAGCCTGCCGCCCATTGACGGGGTATAATAATCCGTAAATTGCTCAAACGGAAACGGCGGACTCCGCAACGCTATTTTACCGAAAGTTTCCTCCGCCCGGCACAGCGTCCAATCGAAGGCGGTATCCAGCGAACTGAACACCGCCGTTATCAACAAAACCTCTTGAGGCTGCTTAATCTGTCCCAATGTTTTAAGGTACCTATCCCTTATTTCTTGAACACAAATTGTCCCTTGCCGGTAAAGTCTGTCGAGAGCATTGACGGGCAAATGTACTGCTCAATGTATTTCACCACCAGGGCAGTACCTTCAAAATGCGTAACAAACGGTTCGCCGCGGTGATTGTACATTGCATCGGTCATATCCCGCATCAGGACGGCATTCAAACCAAGCCGCTTCATTGCCCGCAAACCGAAACTCCGCCCGATGACACACATATTCGTATGCACACCCATTATAATCACGTTCTTGAATTTGTGTTCCTGCAAATACGAACCGATTTCACTGCCGGAATCGCTGATTAAATCATCGTCATTGACCGTCAAGGCGGCAATTTCCCGCGACCACGGAATATTGCCGTTGTGCGCCTTCTTGTAAGCGTAATAATCCATACAATAATTATCGCAATCGCAGCCGCCGTTTTTGGCACTAACCGGAAACCTGGCTCCTTTTTCGGTATCGAGTCCGGCGGTACTGACCTGCACGAGCGGCTTTTCGGCGTATTGTGCCAACTTCTTCCTGCCGGGGTGGTCAGCGTAAAATTGGAGCGTTTCGCTGGGAGCGTGAATAATGGTTACGCCGTTTTTTCGGGCGGCTGTGATGACATCATTCATTACCGATGCCATTTCAGCAACACGGGCGGTAGCACCGGCACACCAGTGCTTGTCCCACATATCGCAAATAATGACAGCGGTCTCTTTCGGCTTCCAATGCTGGACTTCCGAAACAACGGCACCGCTCTGCGGGTCGCGCTTTTGCAGATTCACGAGCAATGTCTCTTCCGCCAAGCACGCCGGCAGCGTAAAAACCGCCGCACAAACGAGGACGGCAAACAAACGTGTCAATTCTTTCCGCATTGATTTTTTTCTCCAGTGGTTAAGATACTGACAACTATTCTACCTCAATGCCCCTCAAAAAACTACCCCGTTTTATTTAATGCGTCAGCAGGAACGCATCAATATCGTTGGCGGCAATCACGCCGTAATTGACCGCACCGAGCCAGCCGGACATAATGATACCAACGCTGCCGGCGTGATATAGACCGGTAATTTCCTGCGGCAACGCCCGGCTTACCGCCAAGCCTTCATACTTCGTGCCGAAACTCGCCCCCTGCCAATGTTCGGTATAACGCTCAAATGTTTTCGGTGTTGCCGCCTCAACGTGTTCCAAATGTTCACGGACGTTCGGCACATACTTTTCGAGATGAACCAGCGTGTCTTCAATCAGTGCCGACTTGGCATCTTCATATTCGTTCTCCGGCAACTCCGCCCAATCGCCGAAATGCGCATTGGTACTCGACACAACATAACAGCGGTCGCTGCCGGGGCGGGTCTTCGGATAATAAAACGAAAATGTCCGGCTTGTGATATGTTTGTCGAGCAATTTTTCGCTGCTGAATTCCGGTGCAGTCGAAGTAAAGAGCAAATCGCCGCAAACGTTTTCGTCAATCTGAAAGCCGCGGTTGAAAGCAATATAAACCTGTGTACTTGAATTGTTAAGCCGTACCGCTTGTGCCTGTTGAATAAATTCGCTGCGAAAATGTTCTTTGCCGGCAAGGTTAAATACCGTGCCTTTCAGGTTGGCATTGGACAGAACGACTTTAGTTTTCACGCGGTAATCTTCGCCGCCGCTTCCGGCAATGATACCCTGTACTTTGCCGTCCTCGATAAGAATCTGCCGCACGGAAGTTTTTGTTACAACATCGGCTCCGTTGCGTTTTAATTCGGCAAGCATCTTGCCGATAAGAACGTCCGTACCGCCTTGAAAAGTATAAACGCCTTTCGACATAAAGTTGGAAAAGACGATACCGTAAGTCAATGCGGGGTCATCAAGTGTTGAACCGTTGGCATACGTTATCGGTTCCATTAAAAGACGCACAATGTCCGTTCTGCCCGGAAAGAATTCCTCGAAAAGTTGCCGGGCGGTTAAACCGGTATCGGCGTAATGCGTCATACTCCGTGCTTTATCGAAAAAGGCGGCAACGGTTTCTTGGGCAACCGCAAATTTCTGAACGAGCAGCCGGGTGAAATCTTCGCGGTCAAAAGTTGTTTCGATTTGAAATTGCGGATTATCGAAGCGGATTTTCGGCAGTTGGACGATACCGTCGGCAATTTCCTGATTCCAATACCGCCGGCAGGATTTTATCATTCCGACAGGAAAACCGTGAAGGGACACGTCGAAGATAATACCGTCTTTGCGTTTGAACGTTGTTGCCAGTCCGCCGCACTGAAAGTGCTGTTCGGCAAGAAGAACTTTATGACCGCTGCGGGCGAGAATGTTGGCGGCGGTCAAGGCGG
>JAITQJ010000100.1 GCA_031288955.1 Planctomycetaceae bacterium
ATTATGCTGAACGGCTTCGGGCGGCAAGTTGAATTGTTCGTAAAACAATTCCTGCGCAGTTTTTTCGGTAAAGAGCGGGGACATTGCGATAGAAAAATAAATGGAAATATAACCCCTTCCATTGTATCGGATTCGATTTAGAAGTGCAACGTGAATCAATGCCTGCACGCTTTGTAGTTCGTTTGCATTTTTTCGTCCGTTTTGTGTTATAATGCCGTCTAATGAATTCGGATTACAGCGAAATGATGCGGCGGATTTTGACGCATCCGACGGCTACGCTCTCCAATATCGCCGCCGGACAAGAAAACGTACATTATGCCCTTAATGCCGGAAGCGTCGAACGTGTCAAATTCGACGGAATACCGCCCAATGCCGAATCGTATCTGTTCTATACCGCTGAAAAAGAACACGAAACACTTCGGGACAAACTCAACCAAAATACTGTTTATATCCGGGGACTTCTTTCCGAAGGCTTCTCGCTAAAAACAAAAGAACAGCACATCGTCTTCCTTTCTGCCGCCGAACTCCTCGAACGCAGTACCGCACGCCGTCCCAAGAAACGACTCCTTTCGCAGGTCATCGATTCGTTTACCGATTTGCAGCCCGGCGACCTCGTCGTTCACGTTGCCCACGGCATCGCCCGGTTTCGGGGCATCGAAACGTTAATGAAAGGACAGCAGGAAGAAGAACATCTGCATCTCGAATTCGCCGGCTCACAGGCTTTATACATTCCGATTTCCAAGATTGGTCTCGTTCAGAAATATATCGCCGGCAGCCGCTGCCGACCAAAGTTAGCCAAAATCGGCGGACAACTTTGGCAGAGGCAAAAAAAGTCCGTGCAAGCCGCTGTATTCGATTTAGCCGAAGAAATGCTTCAACTTCAGGCACGGCGGGAATTGCAGCCCGGTACCGCCTTTCCGCCGGACTCATCCTGGCAAAAGGAATTTGAAGCAGCCTTTCCGTTTCAGGAAACAAACGACCAACTGCTGGCGATTGAAGCCGTGAAACAAGATATGGAACTCGGACGACCGATGGACCGCCTTATCTGCGGCGATGTCGGATTCGGCAAAACCGAAATTGCCGTCCGAGCCGCTTTCAAAGCCGTTGATGCCGGCTATCAAGTTGCTATTCTCGTGCCGACTACGATTCTTGCCGACCAGCATACACGAACGTTTGCAGAGCGTATGAACGGCTTTCCGATAACCGTCGCTTCGCTGTGCCGGTTTCAATCAAAACAGGAACAAAAGCAAATCATCAGCGATTTGGCAGACGGCAAAGTCGATATTGTTATCGGAACACACCGTATTGTTTCGCAAGACATTCACTTCCGCAATTTAGGACTTGTCGTCATTGACGAAGAGCAGCGTTTCGGTGTTGCACACAAGGAGAAACTAAAACTGCTGCGGGATAGTGTTGATGTGCTGACGATGACGGCAACGCCGATTCCCCGCACGCTGCATTTTTCGCTGCTCGGTATTCGGGAAATATCGAATTTGGAAACGCCGCCCGAAAACCGGCTCGCTGTTGAAACAAAAACTCTGCGCTGGAATGACAGCATAATGCACAGGGCGATAATGCACGAAATTGACCGGGGCGGACAACTTTATTTCGTGCATAACCGGGTCTACGATATCGAAGAAACCGCACGGCGTTTACAGCAGATTGCTCCTGAATGCCGTATCGGTATCGGACACGCGCAGATGTCGGATAACGAACTTGAAGACGTGATGCGCAACTTCATCAATCACCGCTTCGATATGCTCGTTAGCACAACGATAGTTGAAAGCGGTTTAGACATTCCGAATGCGAACACGATTTTTATTGATGAAGCCGACCGCTATGGTTTGGCGGACTTGCATCAACTCCGCGGACGTGTCGGACGGTCAAATGTTCAGGCGTATTGCTATTTGCTCCTGGCACAATCCAAGGGGATTCATTCCACGGCGATGAAGCGGCTTCGGGCGATTGAGGAGTATGCGCATCTCGGCAGCGGTTTTCATTTGGCGATGCGGGATTTGGAAATACGGGGAGCGGGCAACATTCTCGGTACGCAGCAGAGCGGACACATTGCGGCGGTCGGTTACGAAATGTACTGTCAGTTTTTGGAAACGGCAGTAAGGACGTTAAAGCATCTGCCGCCGAGGACGGTCATTGACATTGAATTGGATTTGCCCGGCGAGGCATTGATACCGATGGAGTATGTTTCTGACCAGCGGGCGAAAATTGACTTGTACCGGCGATTGCAGCGGATTTCGACGCTGACGGAATGTGCGGAGATGCACAGCGAAATGCTTGACCGTTTCGGAGCATTGCCGCCGGAGACACAGCGTTTGCTGCTGCATAGTAAAATTCGTGTATTAGCGAACAGTTACCGGATACGGAAAGTCAAGTTGGAGTCGGGACTGGCAGGCGACAGCGGTTATGTTGTTCTGGAATACGTATCACAAAAACTGCTCGACCAAATGCGGGAAAATCTGCGTCATAACGGCGGTTTGGAATTGCGGACAACGGCAGACCGGCGGGCATACGTACCGATGCCGAAGCATTTATCCAGAGAATCCGCTCCTGACGCTATTCTGCAATTTGTGTTACAGATATTCGGGTAACTTGACGGGCTTTGTGTTTTCAGCGGTACCGTTCACAACGATATTCATCATCCAGCGGTTCAGACTTTGAAGCATTTCTGCCGTGAGCGTGTTAACGTTGGGAAACTCGGCGATTTCCAATGCTGCGCCTGCGGTGTGCAGAATCTCTATTGATTGCCCCGCCGCATCAAGTTCCAGACCGATGCCGAGCAGCACATTAAGCGGTTGACTTGTCTGCCAAAGTTTAGACAAACGGATGTCCTGCGGCACGGCTCCGCCGAACGATGCCGCACCGGCAAAGCGTTCGGGGTACATCATCGCCAGCCGTAATGCAGCCGTACCGCCGCTGCCGCTTCCGGCAAGAAAAGTACGCCGCTCCGCAATGTTGCAACGTTCTTTTGCCAACGTGATACTGTCAAATACTTTTTGCTCTGTTTCGTCAACCGCGGCAGCAGCGTCTGACCAGCCGTAATGCGGTTTTTGGCGGTGCAGCATTGCCGATACAGTCCGTTCGCCGGCACTTTGCCGCACCGGTTTGTCAAGCAGAATTCCTTGCGGGGCGGCGGCAACGTAGTTCCGCAGACTGACTTGCGGCATAATTTTCATCAGTTGCCGCTCGTTTTCGCCGCACGGGTGAAGCCAAATCAACAGCGGATACGCATAATTCGGCTCGTAATGCAGCGGGATAAAAAGCGAATACGGAAAACTCCTGTCCGTATCGTTAGGCGGAATATCCGGCTCAAAACGCAGATTGAGGACGGATCTTTGCGCTGCGTCCGGCGAAGAAACGCTCTTCATTTTTCCGGCAGCGGCGTTTTTCTTCGGTTTTTGCGTTAATGTCGGCATAACAAATCCAATTCGGGGCATTCCATTGCTGACGGGATTTTACCCGATTTGTTGTCCCCTGTCAATGCCGTTTTTTCTACCTAATTTACTTATTTTATCTATTTTTACGTAATTTTACACTGAAAGTCGAAAAGCGCAAGCAGTTTTACTTGCGCTTGCTTGCGCGGCGTATGGTATCATCTACAAAAAGGATAATCCCTGCTGCGGAAAACTGTTATAATACAGTGCGTTTGGCACACCCTAACTTACTGATACCAATGAAACGACATTTGCTGACTCTCTGCGTTCTCTTTTTTTCCGTTTCGGTTTTCGCCGCCGATGCTCTCGATTCCGGCTTTCAAAAGCCGCCGACGGTTTCCCGGATTTGGGCTTTCTGGTGGTGGCTCAATGGGAACGTTACCGAAGAGTCCATCACCAGCGACCTCGAAGGAATGAAAAAACAAGGCTTCGGCGGCGCACTGATTTTCGATGCCGGCGGGGCAGAACAAAACGGAAGTCATAACGTTCCCGCCGGTCCGATGTTCGGAACCGAACCTTGGATTAAACTTTTTAAGCATACACTCAAAGAAGCCGACCGACTCGGACTGTCCGTCAGTCTCAATATCCAGAGCGGTTGGAATCTCGGCAGCCCCTTCGTACAGCCGGAACACGCCGCCAAAATGCTGACGTTTTCCGAAATAACCGTCAAAGGAGGGCAGCAAACGATAACGCTGCCGCAGCCGGCAAAACGGGGTAATTTTTATCAGGATATTGCCGCCGTTGCCCTGCCGAAAAAGCCGATTGCGGCAAATGAGCAGGCAGCAGCAAAACTCGCTCATTTTGCCATTAAAACGGCGGTGCGTGAATTCGGCGGGTCTGCGCCGAACTGTTTGCCGCTCGTGCTTGACGAACCGGAATCGGCAGTCTCCGGCTCGGCGGCTGTTGAAGAGTGCGTTGTTGTTACAGAAAATGTTCCCGATGACGGCAAAATTACCTGGGATGTTCCCGCCGGCGAATGGACGCTTATCCGTTTCGGTTACACATTAACCGGCAGCCGTATTTCAACGTCAAGCGGAAAATGGCAGGGACTCACGCTTGACTACCTTGATGCCGATGCGTTTCGCTGGTACTGGAACAAGAGCGTTCAGCCGCTTCTCGACGATGCCGGTAATCATTGCGGAAAGACACTTCGTTATCTGCATAGCGACTCCTGGGAATGTGGCGGAATGAATTGGTCGCCGAATTTTGCCGCCGAATTCAAAAAGCGGCGAGGCTATGATTTGCTGCCGTATTTGCCGGTTATCGCCGGAAAGATTTTGACGAACCGAAACATATCGAACCGGTTTTTGAATGATTTTCGGCGGACTATCGGCGATTGTGCTTTTCATAATCATTACGTGCTGTTTAAGGAATTGGCGGCAAAGAATCATCTGGGGATTCATCCAGAGTCCGGCGGTCCGCACGGCGCACCGATTGATTCGCTGCAATTTATGGGTTTGAGCGACATTCCGGCATCGGAATTCTGGAGTTGGTCGCCGCAGCACCGCATCGGCGATGCAAACCGGTTTTTCGTTAAACAACCGGCATCGGCAGCGCACGTTTTCGGGAAAAAACTGGTTGCCGCCGAAGGATTTACGAACATTGGATTGCACTGGCAGGAGTCGTTCAGCGATAATCTGAAACCGTCCTTTGACCAGGCGTTGTGCGAAGGTTTCAATCTGCTGATGTGGCACGCTTTTACGAACTCGCCCAAAGAAATGGGGCTGCCGGGACAAGAGTATTTTGCCGGTACACATTTTAATCCGAATCATACGGTCTTTCCGTATTCGCAGGATTTTTGTTTGTATCTTGACCGGTGTCAATTTTTGTTACAGCAAGGTTTATTCGCTGCCGATGTTCTGGAATACTACGGTGAAAATGTTCCGAACTTTACGCAGTGGAAGGGACAGAACACCGCCGGTTCGCTGCCGGGTTACGATTACGATGTTGCACCGGAAAATGCAATGCTCGAACGTGTTGCGGTCAAAGACGGACGAATCATCTTACCGGACGGAATGAATTACAAACTCCTCGTTTTGCCGAAGCGGGACAGCATCTCGCTTGCCGTGTTACAAAAACTGGCGGTCTGGGTAGAGGACGGCGGTTTGACCGTCATCGGTCCGAAACCGAAGCGGATTACAGGTTTGGCAAATTATCCCGAAGCAGACAAGGAAGTACAGCAACTTGCGGATAAACTTTGGGGAAAAAGTGAAGAGCCGATTCGTCAAGCCGGCAAAGGACGTATTATTACGGGTTTGACAGCCCGCGAAGTGTTACAAAAAGACGGTTTAGCGGCGGATTTTGAGCGCGTGACAGGAACGAACCCGAAGCATCGTGTTGACTCGATTCACCGCATAGACGGCGGAACGGATATTTACTTTGTTGCCAATTTATCCGCTGCGGCAGATACAACGGAGTGTGCGTTCCGCGTTACCGGTAAGCAGCCGGAAATTTGGAACGCTTTGACAGGTGAAATCCGGCAGGCATCGGCATTTCGTCAGGAGTCGGGACGTACCTTTGTGCCGATTCATCTGGCTTCTTATGGTTCGGTGTTTATTGTTTTCCGTAACAGTATTTCCGGCGAAAAGCAGGGAGTCGGCGGGAGCAACGAACCGTCAGTCATCGGCGAGTTGCCGATAAACGGTGCCTGGGAGGTGTCGTTTGACCCGAAATGGGGCGGTCCTGAAAAGGCGGTCTTTGAGACGCTGATTCCGTGGAATAAGCACGAGGACAAACGAATTAAGTATTACAGCGGGTCGGCACTTTACCGCAAAACGGTGAACGTTCCGGCGGAACAGATTGACTCCGGCTGCCGGTTTGTACTGCAACTCGGTAATGTTTCGGAAATAGCGGCGGTGCGGTTGAATGGTGTTGATTTGGGAACGGTTTGGGCACACCCGTTTCAGTTGGATTTGACGAAGGCGGTGAAAGCGGGCGATAACGTTTTGGAAATTGAGGCGGTGAATCATTGGGCGAACCGGATTATCGGCGATGCTTCGCTGCCGGAGGCGGAGCGTTTGACGAAGACGAATGTTTCCAAGTTGACGCAGAACACGGCACTTGTCGAATCCGGTTTAATCGGACCGGCGGTGATATTGCAGTTAAAGTGAAGAGATTTTCCGTTCGTTATTCCGCCATCTTCAGAGCCGCAATCGTAAGATTGCGGATAAAAAAAATAAAACGCTTGACAACGCCGTACAGTCCGTTACAACACGGCATAGTCAGGAATGTTAACGCTGTGCTGAACAGGAAGAGCAATACAAGGGCAGCATTGCTGGCGGTAAAACGGCTGACATAAAGCCGGTGATAAAGAGGCAACATAACCACACTTTAACAATTCGCAAAAAATGTTTGAGACTGTATTTCGGAAAATAATCCGGCTGATAACCAAACCGTTTTTGGGGGTACTAAAACGGTTCGTTGCCCTATTGTTATGCAATCAGGATTTTCGGAATTCAGTGTACCGATATGCTTTTCGTCAGAATTCCAAGGGGAATATGTCGTTTCTTCGTGTGGATATGGAATGTGACCTCATTGCCAAATGCTGGGACGATTTTTTTGAGAAGCAGACATCCTCGTCGCTGAGTCAATAGACTTGTTCGGTAACCGAAAAATAGGCAAACTGCATAAATTCGACAAAATAAAACGTAGGCTTTTACAAGGTTTTATCCAATCTTCGGCAGTTACCGAACAAGTCTATTCTTCATTATTCATTTATCTTTCGTGCTTTTTGTGTCTTTCGTGGTCAGAAATTATCGGGGGGCTAACGCCCCTCGCTCTTGCGCCGAGGGCGGAAATATCACTTGCGGACAAGACTCGTCTGTGCTATACTCAACAGGGAGTTGGTCGTATCTGTTATGGAGCAAGTCTAATGTTTATCTATATTGTGAACGTTAATGTCAAGGCGGAATTTGTTGAGGAGTTTAAGGCGGAGTCGCTGAACAATGCCTGCAACACGGTCAGGGAACCGGACAACATCCGATTTGATGTGCTGCAAAACCCTGACGACCCAAGTAAGTTTGTTCTCTATGAGGTCTACAAAGATGCCGCAGGTTTAGATGCCCATAAGCAGACCGCACATTATGCTCATTGGAAATCAGCGGTCGAGCCGTGGATGGCAGAACCACGTCAAGCCGTCAAATTCGCCCCCGTATTTTTTACGGAGACATAATGCCGCAAGAAACGGGATAGTTGCCGCCTTGTGATAACGTAATGAAAATGATAATAACCTTATGCGTATTTATCTTGATAACTGTAGTTATAACCGTCCTTATGACATTCAAAGTAATATTTGGATTAAGTTGGAGGCAGAAGCGAAACTTTTTATTCAGGAACTCGTGAAAAAAGGGGAAATCGAACTGATTTGGTCTTTCGTGCTGGACTACGAAAATAGCGAAAATCCTTTTGACGATAAACGGGAACAGATTGGCAAATGGCGAAATTTAGCCGAATATTGCGGTTTTTCCGAACAAATTGCTGAAAAAGCAAAATCGCTAATGAGGCTCGGTTTGAAACAAATGGATGCGTCTCATATAGCGTGTGCTGTTGTATCGCAGGCTGACTATTTTATCACAACCGACAAGCGGATATTGAATAAAAATGTAACGGAAATTATCGTTATCAATCCAGTCAATTTTGTAGAAAAGTATGTCAATGAAATCTGATACGGTTTTACGCCGTGATGGAATGAGGATACTTGCCGAACATCTGGGCATCGTCGAGGCAGAGCGTTTCGTAATGCTGATAAACAGCGAACCGTTCGATTATACTCAATGGCGGCAGCAGTTGTTTAACGGTGTGCCTCTGGAAGAATTTCTGAAAAATGCCCGGCAGTATAGCGAAGGTAAAGTTACGTAATCACTGCGGTTTTCGGCTCGCCGCCCAGTTTTTCCAGAGGGCTATCTGACGCTGCGTTTGCGATACCTCGGCACTGTGAGAACCCGCATCGTTTGCTGCGTCCCGTCCCGTCAATACCGGCAAAGCCTGTAATGCTTCGTTGCGAACCGAACCGTTGCCGTCGTCCAAATAACCTAACAATACCGGCAAAAAAGTTTCGTCCTGCAAACCGGCGAGCGTCTTCGCAACATAACATTTTGTCCGGCTGTCCTTCGACACCGCCAAACGCCGCAATGCCTCCGTGCCTTCCGCCGAACCGCTTCGGTGTAATGTTGCCGCTATGTCCGTTTGAAGCATCGGGTCTGCCTGATAAAGCATCTTTTTCAACGCTGCCGTTATATCCGCTTTTGCCGACGCTGACTGCGTTTTCGGCAACAGCGAATCAACCGCCTGCAACGCCCCGCGGACGACCGCTTTACTTGGGTCCCGCAGCGCAGTACCCAAAAGCGGCAAATCGTCTTCTGTTCCGAAACGTTTCAGAATTTCACACGATAACCGCCGGATTTCCGGCTGTTCTGCTTGCAGCATATTTCTCGCTGCCGGCGAAACTAACACGGGGTCGGCTTCTTTCAGCGTTGACAACAGCGTCGTCAATATCGCCGGGTCGCTTTGCCGCATAATAATATCCAACAGACGTTTCGTGTCGCTATTTTGCGGCGGTTCAACCGAACACTGTTTGGCTAACTCCGCTGCGGCTTTACGCTGTTCTAAAACCGTACCGGTTTCCAGTTGCGCTAAAAGCGGTGCGAGCGGCACAGACGGACTCGCCGCTGATTTGTCCGTATCGTTAGTATCAGAACTAAACCTGCCCCGTGTTGTCCGTACATCATCAGAAAATCCAACGGTGTCCTGAACAATCTGCGTCAATTCCTGATAATTTTCCGCTTGGTTTTTCGGGTTGTCCAGCGGGTCAAACGGTTCATATTGCAATCCGTGATTACCCAGCAGCGACACTGCCCGCTGGCGGACTTTCGGATACGGACTCTTCGCCGCCGCCAGCAAAATATGTCCAGACTCTTCGATGTTCCAGCCGGCAACCGCATTGACCGTTGCGGCTTGCACGTAATCATAACGGTCTTCGATGAATTTTTTCGCCATAATAACCGTTTGCGGATTACACTTTTCGCCGAGAGCTTTTGCCGTTTCACAGCGGACGCGCGGGTCTTCGTCTTTCGACTGTTTCAGGACATCATCGATACAGCCGAGTTTCCGCAGTGCCGCAACTGCCGCCGCCCGGTTTGTGCCAACGGGGTCGTGCAGTTTATTCTTAATCACCGTTACGGCTTCCCGGCATTTACAGTCCGCCAATGCCGTCATTGCCGCATTACGGACATCGGCACTGCGGTTCAGGTCGGATGCAATTAACGAATACAGTTTCGGTTCGTTCCAAGCCGCAAGCGTTTTGATAATTTCAACGCGTATCTGCGGATTGCCTTCACGTTTCGCAAACTCAATAAAATCATCGGGTAACTGCTCACCAATCCGGTCATTACGGCTGACCGACTTCATCCGCCAGATTTTCGCTGCCGCAAAACGAATATCAAACGGCGTTGCGGTGAACGGTTCGCTGAAAACGGCATTGTCCCAGGGATTCACCTTTTCCGCCAATGCAACGAGGATTTCCTCCCAGATTTCAACCGGCGGGGCAGAGCCGGTGTCATTAGATACAGCGGCATCCGCTTCGTTCGGGGAATCATTTTTTAACAGCGGCAGCAAATCGTTTTCTGTAACGTTAGCAAGTCTGCCGAGTGTTTCGCAAGCCGCACAGCGTAATGTCATCGGCATTGTTTCTGTTGCAACAAGTTGCAGCAGATATTTTTTCACTGCCGTATTACCGTCCCGTCCGAGGACAATCGCCGCATTAGCACGCAGTATCCGGTATTTTTTATCCCGATATTTTGTTTCCTGCAAAAAAACTTCGGGACTTGTCCGGTGTTTCGTATTAACCGCCAGCAACTTGTCTGCCCCGCGGTGCATCCAACGCCAATCCGATGCCGAAGCGTCCGCATATTCGTAATGTTTGCTTTTGCTCTTTGCCAACTCCTTGTTCGACATATTGAGACGGTTAATCGCATCGCGCCGCTGCCGGTCTGACGATGAAACGGAAGACTCTGTTTTTTTACCGGTCTCCTGAAAATTCAGCAGCGCAAGATTTTTCACCCAAAGGCTCGTTCCCAACAATTCGGCTTGTTCTGTTTCCGATAACGTGTGCTGTTCTTCGGTTTCCAGAAGCAACTCCGGCTCGGCAAGAGTACCGGATTCGTCCGGCGGCTGAACAGAGGACGCTGCTGTTGTCTGCGCTGATGCTTCGTCTGCACCGTCAATACCGGCACTGAACCCGCCATTATCAGCCGCAGCGGCTAAAAACGGGTCATCTAATCCGGTCTGTTCCATCATCTGCACCGGCTTCATTATTGAACAGCCGGCAGCAGCGAGACATACTATACAGAACCAAACTAATCCGTTAGTTTTCTGCATCCTCTTCTTCCTCGGCTGCGTCTTTCGCTTCCTGCGGTTTCACAGCCAGAATTTTTTTCAGTTGAACCAGATTTATCTTGAACGTTTTCTTTTCATCTGTCTTGGCGGCGGCACGTCCCGCTCCGCCGCCTTGTTCGCGTTCATCCCGGTTGGAACGTGCAGAAGAAGTACCGGTCGAAGATGCTTTCTTTTTGTCTTTTCCCGATGTGCCTTCGTCAAAGGTCTTGAAAATCGTTTGAATTTTGGTGATTGTCCCGCTCAACTTGTCCCGCTCCGGGGCTTCTGCCGGAAAAGCACCGATAAGTCCAGACGTAAAATCTTTTTCATCGCACGTTACCGCATAAAGAACGCATTGCAGTGCCATCTTCGACTCCGTAATAACTTCCTCGATAAGTAATTGCTGGTCTTTGGGCAATGCGGTAAATTCGGCTTCGCTCTCTTCACGTTCCTTGCGCCGCTGCTCCGGTGTCTTGTTTTTTGTTTTCAGTGTGCGTTCTTCGTCTAACTTTTTCTTCTGTTCACCCGGACTTTCGTCAATTTTTTTCAATTCTGTTTCCCAAACAGACTGGACAAACGTCTGTAAACTTTCTACGATTTTTTTGCCGTCGAATTTCGTATCTTTGTAATCCAGGTCGCCGAATACTTTGGCGGCTTTTGAGCGGATTTCCAGCGACCGGTCTTCGTCTTTCATTATTGCAAGAACAGCATCGGCAACCTCCTGACTATACATTTTCAAGCCTGACAGCCCTTCGAGAGCCGTTTGCTGCCACCAATCTGCAACTTCATCATCATTTTCAACCGGCTTTTTGGCGAGAATGTCGAGGAACAGTTTTTGGATACTTCTTTTTTGCGGCGGTTCGATATTGCTGTATGCACAGCGGACAAGTCCAAGCAAGGCACCGTATTTGACATAATCCGGTGTATTTTTTTTCTTATACTGTTCGGTCAGATAGGTTATCGACGGGGAATAAGGAACGGGCGGCTGCGGACTGGGGGCATCTTTTTCGTTAAGTTGTCCGATGGTTAGGACGGCAACGTACCGAACGGCGGGCGGTAATTTTTTATCTTTATCGGCAACGAGTTTGCCAAGGGCGGTAAAATCGTTTGTTTTTTCAGTTTCCGTTTTGGCAGTAAAATCCTTTACGGTCTTTTGCGAGAGCCGTGTGAGATTGGTCAAATTTGTTTTCCAGGCATCGAACGGGTCGGCGGCAGATTCCTCTTTTTTTGCTTGAGCAAAGACCGCAGCGGCGAGGAACAGGGCGGCGAAAATTGCAGCACAAAGGCGTAAAAGTGGTGAAGCCGGCATTGCAGTAGTACGGTTAAACTAAACGGATTGTATAGAACACCGCCGCTGTTGTCAAGACGGTTGCAGCAGAACGGCAGGATTTCGTGGATTTATTTTTCGTTATCCTTTTAGGGCGTGTTGACGCTAATCTTGACAAATCTTTTCGTAATGATTACTATCCATTATGAACTGGACAGAAGAAATATACAATCGGGTCAAACACCTCTTGGCGAAGCAGCGCGGCAACGTGGAAATCGAAAACTTCACCTTCCTGCAAGCCCTTGCCTACATCAACAAGAACGGCTGTTGTTGGCGGGGCTTGCCGACCAATTTCGGCAACTGGTCCAACGTTTCCGGCAGTGGACAAAGAAAGAAGTTTTCGAAGATGTTCCCTAAAGTTGGCGCAATACTCTTTCTTTCCGTTACTGTCTTTGCTTTCACCGCCGCTGCACAAGACAAGCCGAAGGTTGACAGTCTCGGCATTAAGGCACGGTTTATCACCCGTATAATTGCAGACGGCAGCAACATCTGGTTCGGCACAGAAGACAACGGCGTTTATTGTTACAGCAATGACGGAAACACCAAGCAATATACAACGAAAGACGGTCTCGGCGATGATAATGCCTACGCCCTGACCATTGACAAACTCAACCGCCTTTGGGTCGGTCATCTTCACAGCGGCGTTTCAGTTTTCAACGCCAAAGAATGGAAAAACTACGATGTGATTGACGGTCCGATCGGCGAACGTATCTTCGATATTCAAACGTGTCCTGTTGACGGCGATGTCTGGATGGCAACGAGTGCCGGAATAACCCGTTACAAAATCGACAGCGATGCGTGGGAACACTATACCCGCGAAGATGGTCTGCCTGAAGAACAAGTCTCGTCATTGGCATTCCAAAAAGACGGTACATTGATTGCCGGTACGCAATGTCACGGTCTTGCGGTGTTTAACCGGTCTGCCGATGGCAAGTATTCGCACAGCAAAAACATTACTGCCCCGGAACGTTTCGGAGTTGATGATTGCAGTCCGGTTCCGCTTGTGCCGAAGGGCGAAGGTCTGCCGTCGAATCAGATAAATCAGGTTCTTGTTACAAAAGAGGGAGCGGTTTGGATTGCAACTTCGGCGGGTTTGGCGGAATGTGATGAATTGTTACAGAATTTCCATTACACGCGCGGACGGGACTATGCCGAGAAGGTTCGTGGACTTTACGGCGGTGCGCCGAAGGAGTGGCAGGAATGTCCGAAGGATATTATGGAGCAGTTATTGCCGGAAGATTATGTAACCTGTTTGGCGGAGGATGATTCAGGAACGATTTGGTTCGGCACGCGGCGTTGCGGTTTTACAGCGGTTGCTTCTAAAACGGGACAGCACATCATCGGCGACAAGAAATCATTAGGTTTGCCTGACAATTATGTTTCGGCGATACTTCCGCTGCCGGACGGTACGCCGTTTGTTGGTTTGTACGGCGGCGGTGCGGTGAAAGTGAATCTGCCGCCGAAACCGAACAGCCGCAGCACGTCAAAAGACGGCGTGCAAGTCAATACGGTTGCGCAGCAGGATTTCCCGAAACTGCCGAAGCCGATTAAACCGCCGACGATTAAGGAATTGCGTACGTTATATTACGATTTGAAAAAGGTAAAACCGGAAAAGAACCCGCTAAAAATCGTTGCGTTAAACGATGATTGGCGAACGCAGGGCGACTGGATTGATAGATACGGAAAGCACTCTGCCGTATTCTGTGCGCAGGCGGGAGGCGGATTGGATTTTTTTAGCGGATATCTTTTATATGAAATGAAATCGGCAGGTTGGATAGGACGAAATTATAAAGAAAAGAACGACCAATTACGCCGTTGGGTTCACTGGTTGGAATCGAACGACAAAAGAGTTTTACAATGTCTTGCTCTGGGCGGCAGAAAACAGGCTGAATGGAACGACCACAAAGAAGTTTATCCGCTAACACTTGACGGTCCGCATATTTATGGAACGTTCCAAATACCGCCCGGAAAGTACCTTATGTCGCTTTACTTTTTTAATAAAGACGGTCATAGCGGTAATAACCGGTTGCGGGATTATATTCTCTCCGTTAAGACGATGAAAATTTCCAAACAACTTTTTGAAAAACTTGGGACAGCAAACACCGATGCGGAAAAGGAGTTTGCCGCGGCTCCCGGCGGTGCAAAAAGCCGTATTTGTGATTTTTGGGGAGGTGTTTACAAACGTTTTTATGTCGAAGTTGCAGACGGCGAATGCGTCACCTTGCGTCTTGACAGCAATTACGCATTCAATACAATCATTAGCGGAGTGTTTTTTGACCCTGTGGGAGAAATGAAACCGCTTGCCCCTTTGAATGCCCCTTATCCGCCGCCTCGAAAACCGACCAACTGGGCAGAGGTATTGGAAAAGCCGACCGAAAACGTTTGGTGGGGGGCGAATGTTTTAGACCAGCAACTCGTAATGAGAGACATCAATCCCGTATGGTTTTACAAAAATGCCCGATGCTATTTACTCCCTGGAATCAGGGCATTTGTTGATGTTCAAAATGAGATACCAACGAGTCCAGACGTTCTACATTCGGAAGACAAAGAATGGATAAGAAGCGATATAAGAAAAAGTCTGAACTACCTTCAATTTTTTTCAGTAGGCGACCTTGTTGATTATACCGACTCCAAATTTGAATCTTATCTTTGGGAAGGCAGAACAGCAAAAGGACGCAGTCAGTCATATGAGTTTAATTGGAATGGCAAGGCAGCCCGTTCCTTTATGGAATCAGGGAAGAAAAAACAGACGTGGTAATCGAAATGAAAGGGTATTTCCTATGATGAGCAAACACAGAGCGACTGCAACTGCCTTTTTGGCATCATTTGCTATTATTTGTTTTTTTCACGGCGACATCATTGGTGCTGCGAAGCAGACGCATAATGGGTTTACGTTGAACATTCAAAACTATATCCCATCTCAAGATGAGGACTCCGTATCCGTCAATTCACCGTTTGCGGTTACTTTTTCGATTACTCTTGAGAATAGTCAAGGTCGGAAAATCGAATACTTGCCGGCTTCCATCAATTCTGTACAGTACACCTATTGGGTGGAGAAACAAGCGGCTTCTTTGGGCGGTACGACGCTTTCTGCTGTCGTGCCAAATACATACAACAGAAATTCGTCCCTTGCCTTTACGAAATCAAGTCAGGCAGATATTGATACATCCGCTCGCGGTGATATGATTTTTTCTAAAGCGGGAATCTATACCGTCCATCTTCGGGTGGAAGTCTCTTTCAAAAATTCATCCGGCGTATTGACTGCCGATAATTCCGTTAAAGTCCGTGTAGATAATGCGTCTATCCTTACAATTTATGTCGCTCAACCAGAAAAAACTTACCAATGGCGAGGAAGGAATGTTATCGGCTATTTAGGAGGCGATTATGGACATTCTTTCTGGCGGGTTAGTGTTGCTCCTGATGCAGTGAATATTCAAGATGCCCCTAAAAATCTCATCAATACAAAATTAGGTTTTTATCCGAAAGATGGTAAAGGTATGACAACCGTCTTGCAGCCGATGTTTGAGGGCGGTGTAGTAGCGGGCAAAGTCTGTACAGATGATACTCACCTTTACACACAATTTCGTGATTTTGGTATTTCCACCGCCAAAGCCGAAGAAGTATTGAATAAATGCGACGAACAGATGAAAGCCCAAAATTTACGATACAATTTTCTTGGTAAATTCAATGCGGATAATTGTACACAAAAATGTAATTGGGTTGCTAATACTATCGGAGGAGTCAATGCACCAGAAGGAAAAGGAAAAGTATGCTGGAAACTAAATCAAAACAGTATTGCTTCAATGACCGTTACAATACCTAATCCCTACCACCATGGCGAACAGTTGGGGCATTAATAATAAGTTGGGTTTGAGTTGGATTTATAATTTATCCCTCATTTTTTGAAATATCCGTGAGTGTATTATGAAAAAAATACTTTTTCTTTATTTGATTTTTTGGGCAAATATTTTGTTGGCACAAGAATCAATCCAACAAAATATCACTTTGTTGGAAAAAAGAGGGAAATTTATGAGCAACATTGTGAATGGTGAGGATATGGCAAATTTTCACCATTTGTTTTGGACCGGAAAAGAATCAAATATCCGTAATCAAGGATTCGCAATGCTTTTTGCTCCGTTTATCAATGATTCTCTTTCGATGTACAGCCTGACTGGGAATGGTTTGGATGGCTATTTGATAAAAAAGACTTGCGAAATCAAGATGTACGAAAACGGAAATATCTTTGGTTTTTGGGAAGTTGGCTATGCAAAAGATGGTGAAATAGGGTGTCTGTTTCATAAAAATAATCTGCTGGAAAGTTTGGAATACCGTAATTGCATTGCCGATAAAATATGTTTCGTTATATGTGACATCAACGGTAAAGTTCAATCTGTCGAGAAGGAGAAAATGTTGGAAGATATTGATATACCTAATCTTCCCGTTTTATCTGATAACCAAAATAATGACATACTAACCTTAAAAATTCCCACTCTCAAGAAGCAAAACGAATATATTCAAAATTTATTCGGGCGAATACAAAAGATACATTCTTTTTGTAAGAGAAACGACTTTGTCAATTATCAAGAGTATCCGTTATTGCGTGATTCTAAAGCAGGATTGATATTTCTTAAGATTATCTATTTACAGAAAGTTCGGCGTTCTCTCACGTTGTACACATCATCAGCCTCCCTACGAATGCAAAAACCAAAGCCAATAGATTACAGTGATGATATGGGTTACAATATGGACTTCACCAAAGACGGAAAATTGGAATGTTATTATGAAGGTTTTTTGGATCATCAAATGTACAACACCGATAAAAACGGAAAGATATTTGAGAAATTTTCATCAGATGAGCAATCAATTATAGAAAAAGAAGTAAAGGAGTATTCTTATTGTGTTGAAAAATTTGTCCCGTGCGGTAATGGCATTGAAGTAAAATTTCATTCAACCGGCTATCCAGCCAGTTACAAAACGATAGTGAAGAACCGTCTTTTTGGTCGTCAGATTGAGTGGAACGAGAAGGGCGAGGTGATTTCGGACATAGACATTGACATACCGAAACCGTGGGCGGACGCTCCCCAAAAACCGGCGGAACCGGTTGCAATGCGGAAGTGGACGAGCAGCAGCAGCGGCAAGTACCATATTCAAGCCGAATACGTTTCTGCCGACGAAAATCAAGTAATGCTCAAAAACGAAGAAGGCGAAGTCTTTCCGGTTGCCCTCTCGAAACTGTCAACAGAAGACCAGAATTATGTCAAAGAACAACTCGAAGCGAAACAGGACGTAAGGAGAAGATAACACTGCCGGACGAATTGGAAAAGAAACTCTAACCAATATGTAACGCATTGAACCGCGAAAGGGTACCGCTATGACGAAAAACGTGGGATTGACCGTTATTTTACTGCTTTTTTTATCGCTGTCCGTTACCCTTTTCCCTGGAGGCGGTAAACCGGAGACGGAATTCCCACAACTCTCCGCCGAGGTTAACTATGCCGACATAGAAAAACGAATCGAATGGCTGAATAATCTGATTCAAAAAGGGGCAAATTTTCACGAATACTACAATCATCCCAGTCTTGAAAAAGTCAAAAACGTACCAAACTATGAGTGTAGTATTGATTTTGGCTCTTGCCTAGCATCTCCCGTGTAGATATACTAGGGCGTGTTGACACTAATCTTGACAGATTTTTTCGCAAAGATTATTATCCG
>JAITQJ010000146.1 GCA_031288955.1 Planctomycetaceae bacterium
TTGTCCTCGATTTTAGTTCTGCATCTGCGCAGAGTGTTCCCCTTGCGGCAGCGTTTACCGCTCCCGCTCTTTTTGATGCCGGGGTCCTGTCAGCGGCGGCAGGCAGTCCTTCTTTTGCAGACGATTTTTCGTTTGACATTGCTGGCATATTCAACTTCATCGGCGAAGATGCCGGTTTTGTGAACGCCGCCGAATGGTGGGAAACGATTGACTCGGTACAACTGCTGACAAGCGGCGGCAGCGAATACCTGCTGACTTCGTTCGGCGGGGGAGTGTTCGGCAGCGGTGAAGCGGAGTCTTCGACCCCCGAACCGGCAACGCTGCTGATTCTGGGACTTGGTTTGGCAGGACTGGGACTTGCAAGACGCAGACGGAAATAGTTTACTCTTCAGAGCCGCTAACGCAAGTTAGCGGTTTTTTGAACAACGAACGTTTTTCCGCCTTCGGCGAATTTTTTGAAACCGATGAAGAATCTCTCTTGCCTTCGGTACTCCAAATTTGTTAAGATGCGGTAAAACGTATGCTGAAGGATTATGCCCAGTGAAGGAGGAGAAAAATCACATGACCCAACTCCAAAACGCTTGGAACAAGCACGGGAGGAAGGACAGGTCGCAAAAAGCCAAGACCTCGCCTCCGCCTTTGTGCTGCTCTTCGCCGTCATTCTTTTGATGACTCTCGGAAAGCAACTCTCTCTCGATATTTATGAATACGCTCAGGAATTGTACGGTAATCCTCTCTTTCTTATCCCCGAAAACGAAGGCGACGGACTCTATCAATCCGCTCAAGCCCTGCTGCACGAAACAATTATACGTTTTATGAAACCGCTCTCGCTGTTTTTCGTTCTCCTTGCCGTTACCGGTATCGCTGCGAACGTGATGCAAACGGGGCTTCTCTTTTTACCGAAAAAACTCGCACCGGACATCACGAACCTATCGATATTCAAAGGCATTAAACGGATTTTTTCGCTTCAAAGTGTGATGCGTCTTGTGATGGGCATCGTTAAAATTATTATTTGTGCCGGTGTTGCGTGGTTTGCCGTCGAAGGCAATATCGGACAAATCCTGAACCTGACGGCAAACGATAACGAACAAATTATTTCTTTTCTCGTTTGGACTCTTCTGTTGATTGCGTTAAAAGTTGCCGTCGCACTTGTACTGATTGCTCTCGTTGACTTAATGTATCAGCGTTGGAAGTTTATGCAGGATATGAAAATGACGAACGAAGAAGTCCGAGAGGAAATGAAGAATATGATGGGCGACCCGCAGATTATCAGCAAACGCCGTCAAATCCAGCGTGAGATGGCAACGAAACAGCGTGCGGCGGGAACTGCCGATGCCGATGTTGTTGTAACAAATCCGACACATCTTTCGGTTGCTGTCAAGTACGATGCGCGGACGATGGACGGTCCCGTGATTGTTGCAAAAGGAGCGGACTTTATTGCTTTTCAGATTCGTAAAATCGCTGCCGAAAACGGCATACCGATAGTCGAACGCAAGCCGTTGGCGCGGGCATTGTTTAACACCGTTGACATTGGTCAGCCGATAACATTGATACCGGAACAGATGAAGACGCTCGTTGAAGTGCTGCAATATGCGTACCGGTTAGCCGGTCGGGATTTCGAGAGCGAAATACAATATCATCAGCGTAAAAAACAGCGCAAAACAGCGTGATGCTGCTGCTTTGAATCCGCTGCTATTGCGGCAGAACACAAAAAAGGTTACACTCCGTTATGGACTGGTGGCACCTTATCGACACCTCGCGGGTTGTTGTCTTTGTTCTCGTGTTGACCCGCGTCAGCGGTATTGTCATAACGGCTCCCGTGTTAAGCACAACGGATTCGCCGATGCAGTTCCGCGCCCTGCTCGCCTTCGCCTTATCTTTATGTGTGATGCCCGCCCAATGGTTCACCGAAGTCGTTGAACCCGATACAATTCCCGCCTTTGCCGTAATGATTGCTGCCGAACTCGGAATCGGACTGTCAATGGGACTCGGCATTTACATCTTTTTTGCCGGTGCATCGCTTGCCGGTGAACTCATCGGACAAGTCGGCGGTTTAACGGCTTCGCAGATTTTCGACCCGATTTCCGGCGACCAAACGCCGCTCTTGTCGAGAGCGTTTCAATATCTGGCAATTACCGTTTTCGCACTTATCGGCGGTCTGAACGTATTAGTAACATCGCTGCTTGATACGTTTGAAACGCTGCCTATCGGCACGCTTGCATTTCAGCCGCAGATTGTTTATTCGCTGACGATTATTCTTGAAATCAGTTTCGGCTTGGCACTGCGGATAGCCGCCCCGACACTTGTTGCCGTCTTGGTTACAATGCTCGTTATGGGATTGCTCGGCAAAACACTGCCGCAGTTAAATCTGATGTCGGTTGGCTTTGGTGTGAATAGTTTGGCAATGTTTGCGGTGTTTAGTTTGTCGCTTGGTACCGGCATTTGGTGTTTTCAAGAACGTATCGGCGACGTATTTGAATTGCTCTTCACTGGTTTGCACACAACAATCGATACGGGAATACTGGACTATGGGGCTAATTGAACAAAACGTATTCCGAAGAGCCGGCGATTCTGGTACAATGGCGCAGGCGAGTTGTTGCTTGAAATAATTTATGGCAAAGCGTTCTGTGCGGTTTTTTAACACGACGGGTCCCTGCAATCCCGACGACCATTATATGCTTCCGCCGGAAGAACGGCTGCAAGGAGCGCAGTTGCACCGGTAC
>JAITQJ010000159.1 GCA_031288955.1 Planctomycetaceae bacterium
ACAATGAATCGCTGAACTATAAATCAGCCAAAATGCAGAATCCTTTCAGCGCATCGAACCGGGGGAGTTTATTGTTACAAGCGGACGGGTATTCGTTTGCGGAAATACAGCGCGTTCCGAATTGGCTTCAAGCAGTACCGCAAACGCCGGACGAAAAACGTCTGGCAGATGACGTACGCCGGATATTTGCTGAAGTACAGGGCAACAGTGAAGCGGCATTGAACCGCTTGATTCGGGACAAGTCGCTTGACCTTCGTGCATTGGGTTTTCGGCTTTGGGGCGATTTAGGACGTTTCGATGTACCGTTGGCGGTATCGGCAGCGAAGAGACCCGAAGACGAATCTGTGCGGCAAATGCTGACGGCATATTTTAACGAAGTAATGAAACGCGACAGTGAAACGATACTGCGTTTCTCTGCCGCCATTCAGAGCGTAAAGAAGGGAAATTGATAATGGATAATTCTAATGACCTGATAACCGGTACGGGCGAATTAGATGGTCTGGTCATCAGGAACGGAGAATTGTGCATTAAAACACGTGTGCCAAAGTGTAACATTTTGGACACACAGCCTCCTTTTCCGGCAGCCGGCAGCGTTGCCGGAATTGATTACGGAACGGTGCGTATCGGTATTGCGGTGAGCGATGCAGGCAGAGTGCTTGCGAGTCCGTACAAAACATACGTCCGTAAAACGCCGCAGCAGGATGCGGGATATTTTAAGCAACTTGTCAGCGAAGAACAGATAACGCAATTCGTTGTCGGTTTGCCGCTGCATTTAAGCGGCGATGTAAGTCCGAAGGCGAAAGAGTCGCAGCAATTCGGACGCTGGCTGAATGAATTGACGGGCATACCTGTTGATTATTTTGACGAACGCTATACTTCCGTTGAAGCAGAGCGGCTGCTTCGGGATGCAAATTTAACAAACAAGAAACGTAAAGACCGCCGCGACAAATTGGCAGCCCAGATTTTGTTGACCGCTTATTTAGAAGCCGGCTGCAAAGGAACGGAAACGTTCGAGAGCATTGATAACTAACAACAGAAAATTGAGAATTGCAATGAAACGACGATTATTTTATTCGATGCTGATACCGCTTGTTCTTTTTGCCGGTTGTCAATCGGTACTGCTCACAGCGTTGGTGCTGGTGAAGGGAACCGATGAGCCGCCGAAATACGACGTGCTGCTCAAAGGGGAAAAACGGGTCGCCGTTGTGGCAAGGTCAATTATACCGGCTTACGAATTGCAGGGTGCGCCCCGTGATATTGCCCGGCAGGTGTCGAATCTGCTCGACGAAAACACGCGTAACAAAAAACTGCACGTTGTTGAGGCGGGCAAAGTTGAGGCTTGGCTTGACAACTGCAATCACGATTTTGAATCTTTCACGGAAGTCGGGCGGGACAAAAATATCAATGCGGACATTGTCATCGGCATTGATATAGTCGGTTTCCAAATCCGCAATCCGCAGTCTGCCTATTTAGTGCAGGGCAAGTGCAGCGTGAATGTGAAGGCGATAGACTGCAAGACGAGTCAGGTTTTGGCATCGGAAACGCTGAACATTGTTGACCCGCCGAATATGCCGTTACAGGGCGGAGTCGGCTTGGAGGCGGCGTTCCGTCCGCAGTTCATCGGAGTCGTTGCCCAGCGGATAGCGGCGTTATTCCATCATTACGACAAAAAGAAAGTTAACCGTTTCGATGCCGACAACCTCGAAATGACGCGGATGGAGTAAACAATACGTACCGGAAAATATGCTCAAAGCCTTGATATTTGATTTAGACGGAACACTTTGCGATTCTCTGCCGCTGTGCATTGAAGCGTTTCGCCGCGCCTGCGGAACGTTTCTTGACAAACCGTTGAACGACAAAGAAATCCTTGCAACGTTCGGTCCGTCCGACGAAGGAACGATTAAACTTCTGGCGAAAGACCATTATGACGAGGCGTTTGCGCTGTTTTTGCAGTATTATAGGGAACTGCATCCGGCGTTATGTCCGAAACCTTTTGACGGCATTGCTGCATTGATAGAAGACTTAAAGTGCAGAGGATTGCGTATCGGTTTGGTGACGGGCAAGGGACGCAAATCGTTGGATATTACGCTGGACGAATTGCATATCAGGTATCTTTTTGATGCGTTTGAAGCCGGTTCGCCGCTGGGACCGAACAAACCTAATTGTTTGCGGAGTATTTTGCAGACATTCAATTTGCTGCCGGCAGAAGCCGTGTATATCGGCGATATGGCAAGCGATATTTTGGCGTGCCGTCAGGTTCCGATGCCGGTTTGGTCGGCGGCTTGGGCGGCAACGGCAGACGCTGAAAAACTGAAAGCACATCAACCCGATAAAATCTTTTACAGCGTGCAGGAATTACGCAGCGAATTGCAGACATACGGCAGACCGGAATCCGGCAACTAACCGTTTCGCAAAAACATTTTGTCGATTTCCTCAACGGTGAACACAAGCGTTGACGGACGACCGTGCGGACAATGATGCGAATTAACTTCCCGTTCCGCCAATTCCAATAAGCGCAGCATTGACGAGCGGTTTATCTTATCGCCGGCTTTCACCGCTGCTTTGCAAGCCAACTGATGCAGCGTTTCATCAAGTATTGATGAATTTGCCGCTTGCTTCGTTCCCGACGACAGCGTTTCCAGCATCGTCAGCAATATCTCCAGCGGTGCCGTCTTGGAAAAAATTGCCGGAAATGACGAAATCAATACTGTATTACCGCCGAATGCTTCAACATCTAATCCCAGCGTTTTGAAAAACTCCGTATTCTCAACAACCGCCGCAAATTCGTTCGGCGATAAATCCGCCGGTACCGGTACTAAAAGACGCTGCGATTCTAACCGTCCCGAATCCGTCCGCTCCTTCATCTGCTCATAAAGAATCCGTTCGTGCAAAGCGTGCTGGTCAATCAGCGCAATGCCGTTGTCCGTTTCCAAAATAATATAACGGTTAAGCATCTGTACCGCCAAATGTCCCGACGCAGTAAACGAAATCCGCTCAGATGCCGGCGGCACAACATTGTCCGTAATGCCGTCAGCCGCCGTTGAGACAGGACGCGGCGGTTCCGCTCCCGCTGCCGACCGGGACGAAAATTTGTCTGCCGCTGCCGGAGCATCTGGAAGCCGGTGAATCGGCAATGCCGAACGTTCCCCCAACGAATACGAACTGCCGGACGAAGCCGGAGAATCTTTTTTCGATGTCTCAATTTTCGCCATCCAGTCCATCACCGTTGAACGGACTCCGTCATTGATTGCCGCAGCGGATTCAAGCGGCACCGCTGCCGTCTGAACCGTATCGGAATGAACAGGACTGCGCAAATCCGCTTCCAGAAATTTTTCCCGAATCGCCCCTAAAAAGCCGCTGTAAATCCGGTTGGAGTCCAGAAAACGGACTTCCATCTTGGTTGGATGCACGTTCACGTCGAAAAACGTCGGCGGCAATTCAAGGTGTAGAAATGCAACCGGAAAACGTCCGCCGAGCAACATTCCCCGATAGGCTTCATTGAGGGCGTGTTGCAGCGAACGGTCACGGATAAAACGCTGATTCAAAAAAAAGTATTGCAGCCGGTTATTGGGACGGTTTAAGTTCGGATGCGAAACAAAACCGCTGACTTTAACGGCGGCACCTTGCGGCGATTCAACGGCAATTAAATCCCGTGATATTTCTTCGCCGAAAAGTTGCCGGATGCGGACCAGATTTGCCTGAACACTTTGTCCGCTTACCGGCGGCAAATCATAAACCGTCCGCCCGTTATGTTTGAGCGTAAAATGCACGTTCGGCAGCGGCAGAACGAGACGAAAAAACGTTTCCGTGATATGTCCGAATTCGGTTGTCGTTGACCGCATATATTTACGGCGTACCGGCGTGTTGAAAAACAGATTGCGGACATCAATTTGTGTTCCGGCGGGCAGTCCGCACGAAAGCGGTTCACGGCGTTCGCCGCCGTAACATTGTATTACGGTACCTTCGGTACTGTCGGCGGTTCGGCTTTTAAGTGTCAGTTGACTGATTTCGGCAATGCTGGCGAGTGCCTCGCCGCGGAAACCGAATGTACCGATTTTGAACAAATCATCGGTGTCGGCAATTTTGCTCGTGGCGTGCGGCGACAAGGCTAATTCAAGTTCACCGGCGGCAATACCGCAGCCGTCGTCAACGACACGGATTAAATCCGCTCCGCCGTTTTCGATGGCAATGTCGATTCGTGCCGCACCGGCATCGGCAGCATTTTCGACCAGTTCTTTGACAACGCTTGCCGGTCGTTCGATAACCTCTCCGGCAGCAATTTTGTTTATCATACTTTGCGAAAGTTGTCGAATCGTCGCCACGGTGAGTAAACGGTTAGAGGAGCGGGACAAGGAAAAAACGGCGCAGCCGGTACACGTCTATCCATTATAGCGGAATTTTTAGTTTTTTTTCGCTATTTTTCCTTGCTGGTACGGTTTTATTAGGTAAAAGATTATATGGAGTACAAGGATACAAGGCGATGAACAGGTCAGTGCTTTTGCTTTCGGCGGTAATACTGGTCGTAACGATAGCAGTTGCGGCTCTCGTGCTGACGTTGCAGCGTCCGTCCGAAAACGAACCGGCAAACGAAGCCGTCAGTGAAACAGACACGTCTGCCGATGCGCCGCCGGAAACGGACGAACCGGAGCAGCAGCCGGAAAACGACCAGAACGGACGAAGCCGGCATTTTACGCCGCTGAAGGAACTGTTGAAACAAAACGCCGAAATAGCGGCGGCGGATAAAACCGATACAGATACCAATACCGTGGCCGTAAAAACACCGCTGCTGCCTTCGCTTCCAACACCGGCACCACCGCCGGCACCGCCTAAACCGGACAAAGCCCCTGAAATAACTCCGGCGAAAAAAGAACCGGTCAACGTTCCTCCGCCGACCGTTCAGGCACCGCCGCCTGTTATACCGACTCAAAAACCGCTGCCCGAAACAACAAAAATTACCGAAAAAAATATCGATAGTAAACCGGCACAACAGCCCGTCCGGGACACCCGCAGTGTTGCGCAAGAGGCTGTCCGTACCGTTGATGCGGGAACGAACAGCCAATTATCAATTATCAACTATCAATTTTTTCCGGTCTATCCCGCCTATCCGGTTTATCCGGTCTATCAGGCTTATCCCGTTTATCCTGTCTATCCGGTTGCAACGGTACAATGGATGCCGATATACACGATAGACTTTTTGAATTCCGGGGCATCTGTCCGCCGCACCGGAATTGCGGCAAGACGCTATCTGTTGCTTTATCCGAACGGCGTAACGATAATGTTCAAAAAATAAAATGAATCAACCCGGCAGCAAACAACAATACAGTGGACAGCAATGCAGCGTAAAAGATTTTTTGCGCCGCAGTTGTTGCGCCGTGTGCTGCATCTTATTATTGGCGGCGGAATGTTACTGTGCCGATGCGAGCGACTGTCTTTGGGGCGGATACAACGAACAGACAAATTACACGGCATCATATTTCCCCGGTCAGGGCGGTATCACGCTGGCGCAGCAGACACCGCCGCCGATGAATCTCAATGCGCCGCAGCCGTCAATCCCCGTACAGGCAGCGCAAAATACACAGAACATTAACGTACCGCAAGCGAACATTCCGACGGTTACGATACCGGCAGGAGCGGTCGGTTCGGTCGGACAGCCGGCAACACAAATCCCGCCGCCGCAGCCGGTACCGGGTGCAATGGAAATCGTTTACGTTATGCCGATTGCCGCTGCCGCTCAAGCTGTCTGTCTTGACGGTCAGCCCGGTACACCGGCTTCGGAAGTGAAAGTCGTCCCGGCAGGAACGCCCGGCGCAATTCCGGTTGCCCTAAAAACCGTAACGGTGCGCCGTCCGAAAGTTAAACGGAATCTTTCGTATTCGCCGATTGTTACAAAAACGAACACGCTGGTACAAGTCGTTCATCCCCGAAGCGGCAAAGTTGTTAAAACGTACTGCCGTGAAGACGAAGAAAAAACGTGTCTGCCTTGGCTGCACCTCCGTGAAGAAACCGAATACGAAACCGTAACCGCCAAAGTTGCTGTACCAATCTCGGTCGCTCCAACGGCTTCTGCTGTTACGAATACAGCAATCCTGTTTCACGCCCAGTAATACTGTTGTTATGCCTATGCCTCTAAATGAACTGCGCAAAAAAATCCGGCAATATGATGAGTTGTACCGGCAAGGTCTGGAAACCGGTATTACCGACACGGAATACGACAAACTGATACAAGAATTAAGACGCTTGGAAGCCGAAAGCGGCGAACCGGTTCCGTCCGATAGTCCGACGCAAAAAGTCGGCAGCGATTTAAGCAGTGCTGCCGGCGGAACGTCCAAACGTGTCCGGCACCGGATACCGATGTTATCGATTGAAAATTCGTATAACCTCGGCGAATTAAGCGAATTCGGCAGCCGTGTACAGA
>JAITQJ010000162.1 GCA_031288955.1 Planctomycetaceae bacterium
CGTGAGACCAGCCCTCGCTTTCCAATGTCTGTCCTAACATCTTTCGCAGTGACTCATCGTATTCTCTTAACCGCTCTTTCTCCCATAAATTGCTTGCAATCAAATGCTGATTGCGGGTATCCTGCAACGTTTCTATCGTACTTTGAATTTGCTGCGGTAATGCCAAACGCCGCTGTCCGGTCGTCTCCCGCTGCAAACCGATAAGTGTATTTGCACAAACGAATTTCGTTTCCAGATTCGGCAGCGGTTCAATGCCGTAATTCTCTTTTTTCTTGTCGGGAACAATCTCCTGAATAAGCGATAAAAACAGTCGAAGGGCAGTAATCTGCACTGCCATCGGTTGAATATCAACACCGTAAATAACCTGTTGCAGGATTTTTAATTTTTTGCGGTAGCGTTCCGTTTGCGTCCATTCTTTGTTCGGGTCGAGACGATTCATTATGTTGTTCATCACTCCGCAGGCAAACGCCCCGCTGCCGCAAGCAGGGTCAAAGATTTTCAGCGAAAGTATATCACCGTTGTTGCTCAACGCCGCATCAAGCGATTCGTTGACCATATAATCGACGACTTCCCGCGGCGTGTAATAACTGCCCGTTACTTTGCGGCGGGTATTTTTATTATCCGCTTCAACACAGGCAAGCAAACTCTCAAACACCTTGCCGATGAATTCGGGGTCAATCGTTTGCGTGTATTCCGCTTGGTCGATTAAATCGTCAAGCGATAACTTGTATTTATATTTCGACAATATCCGAACGATGCCCGCCACTTCATAATGCCCGTCGAGTTCCTGAATGTACTCTTTGTGCAAGTCCGCAAAAAAATGGTAATTATCCAATTCAAAGTCATCGCCGGTGATGTCGTTAAATAAACCGCCGTTGAGAAACGGTATCTTTTGAAACTGCTCTTTAACCTTACTGATGTTTTTAATGAGTTTCGTGTGTTCAAACTGCTTGCGGTCTTGAAGCGGCGTGTTAAGGCAGTGAAAAAACAGGTTGCGCAAAATGGCGTTATAAAACCGGTATCCTTCGTTTTCTTTCAGATGTTCGTTGAGAAAATGTTCGTCAAACAATTCCTTTGGAACGAGACCTTTTTCCTGAAAGAAAAAGCAGAGCAACAGCCGGACAATCAGCCGCAGGGTGTATTCCGGTTCGGCAGCGGCTATGTTTGATTTTGGGGGATACTCACCGGTCTTTGCCGTCCAGTAGTACCAGTTTCGGATTTCGAGAAAGAATTGGTTGCCGACCTCTTCCCGAAGTTTTTCTTCACTGTAAAGTTGTTCTTTGACAGCGGCAAACGCTTTTTCAATATCGGCAACGCTGCATTTGACCCACTCGGTATCTTGACCCGTGATGTCGAATTGCTGAATAGAAAAACCTTGTTTCACCAAAAAACGGTGAATCATTTTGTCGATGCAGCGGCGTTCGGTGATGACGGCATCTTGCCAAACGATTTCGGTTTTGAGATTGAGTTCGTGCGATTGCTGGCTGACACGTTTTTCAACCTCGCCGTTTGTCTCGCCGATTTTGAGCCAGCCGTTCTTTTCTTTAACCGTTGGAAGAGTGTAAGCGTAGAATTTCATCAGAATTACCTGCTTGGCAGGAAAATATCTATGCCAGCCTCTAATTTTTTAACACATCTATCGAAAAACGTCAAGGGAAAAAGATTATCCAAGCCGCCCGTGAGATAACAACTCTATTTTCCCTGCACCGTTTCTTTGAGCGTTACTTCGATTTGACGGCGTTCTGCCGATTTGAGAATCACCGTTTGCGTTACCGGCTTGAACACCTGCGTCTTGTTGAATCCCTCAACGGAGAGAACAAACTCTTCATCGGCAAGAACTGGGCGGTAACGCCGCATCACCGGAACATTATCAATCGCAGCGAATTCTACTTGCGGTGAATACCGCTCAATTCCTGTGACGGTGGTTCTCCCGTCACTCGTGATGGTTTTCGGGTCTTCAAATTCCACGTTTTGGTATTTTACGCTCAAATAACATTGCGGAAGCGGTGTACCGTCCGGCTGCCGGCACGACACCACGAGCAAACCCGGCTCATAAGGTTCTAACTCCACGGTAAGCGGGGTATCCAAATCGCCCAGCACGGCGTACCAGTTATTCTGCCATTGAGATTCGCCCTGTTTCGATGCCCGCTGTGTTTCCTGCTTCGATGCCCGCTGTGTTTCCTGTTTCGATACTCGCTGTGTTTCCTGTTTCGATACTCGAAAGCGTAACGGATAATACCGGTTTTCATCTTCAGACCCCAATGTTATGTAGGATTTTTTCAGACCGGCAGGAATCTGCAACGTCATTTGATGCGGGTCAGTAATGTAACGATAACGGAGCGGCATCGTTCGGTAAAATCCAAAGCAGTCTGTTCTGACCGGGAATCGCTCCTATCGTAAATTTTCCCTCTTTATCCGTTCGGGTATGCGTTTGAACACCGTTAAGCCCGCCGTCTTGAAGAGACGAAGCATAAACGAGAACGGCTGCCGCTGGTTTCCCCGACGGCGATAAGACCGTTCCGGTAACTTTGGCGGAAGGATACAACGTAATCGTTGTATAATCGGAGTTGTCTGCAAGTTGGTAGGTCTTGATAAAATCCGACAAACTGCTGTGAATAAATGTCAGCGAAATGTAATCGGGATGAGCCGCCGTTATTGTCAATTCGCTGTGATGAGCGTCTTTCATTTGTACTATTTTGGTTACGTCAAAAGCGGATGAAACCAATATAAAGCACCGGCAATGCGGGCGAGGTTCTGCCAAAGAATATCACGGCGGACAATGTGCGCTAATTCGTGTAACAACACTGCCCGAAGTTTTTCATTTGACCAGTTCTTTGCCTCTGACGGAAAAATGATGACTGGTTTCCAAAAACAGCAGGTGAACGGAACCGGCGCATCTTCTGCCCACTCAAAGCGAATCGGATAGGAAATGCGGAAAGTCTGCCGGACTTCGTCAAAAAGAGGAAACGTTTCTGCCGCCGACCGCCGTACAAACCTCTGTGAAAACATTTTGACGTGTTCCCGGAAACAGCAGCAGACCGATGACCGTTACCAACCAGAGCCGGTGCCGGACGGATGCCGAAGCGTTCCGCATTGACCGCTTCACGACCAGTGCCGTCAGCGGTATGAGTGTTCCGGCGAAACATAGACCGCAAAAAAGTGTCCAGAAAATATCGACCCAGTTGCTCATTGTGTCCTCCGGTTATCTTTTTTTGCTTGTTTGATTTTCTGTTGTATTTCGTCGAGTTCGTCTGCATCGAGGCGGTCTGCGGCAATATCAAGGATAGCGGTGATTGCCGCAGAAGTGCTGTCGGGAAAGAACGTGGCGAGCAAATTATTCACCGCTGCCGTCCGTACTGTATTTTGATTTGCCTTGATTCGGTAGAGATACCGTTTCCCGTCGCTCTCAAAGCGCAGAATATCTTTTTTGACGAGCAGTTGGAGTATTGTGCGAATCGAGGTGTAGGTCGGCGGGTCTGGAATCTCCGCAAGGACTTGTGAAACCGATGCCTGACCGAGTTTGACCACTGCTTCGGCAATTTGCCTCTCCCGCCGGCTCAAATGGTGTAAAATGTTCTTTCTCTTTTTCATTGAAATTCGCCTTTGCCGTTCAATTTGTTATGTTAATATTTTAACCTGTTAATATATTAACACATCTATCGGAAAATGTCAAGGGGGAAAAGAAGAAAAAAAATTTAAGAAAAAAGATGCCGTTTTTAGAACCTTGCAATGTTCCTGTTACAATGCGGTAACATCAAAGCAATAAAATAACAGCCACCGTTCCCTAATCCGCAAATCCTTTGGATTAAAAGAGTAAGGAACAGGGCTATCGCTGCCGAAACAATTATCAGTTTCGGAAATCCTTATCATATACCTTCGTCTGGTTGATGACGGCACGGCGTACCTGCTCCTCGACCTCACGCAGGAAATTGTACTTCGTTTCCTGCTTTGCGTCCCGCTCCGGTGCCGGAACGCCCTGATGGTCAACATCGCCGCGGGGATTGTCGTTCAGATTTTTCTTGCCCGCCGCCAAGATGCCTAACGCCTCTTCATAAGCGGCAGAGGCAGCATCCGTCTCTTTCAACTTCGCCAAACACGGACTCAACTCCGGTCTCGTGAACGAAACCGCCCAGTCCAAATCCGTCTGTCCGTCCGAACCGCCGCTCCTGTAACGGGATTTATAACCGCAAAGTTCTGCAAGGCGATTCATCTGCTCATCGGTCAACGGACTGCGTCCAAAACGATTGTTCGGGAACGATGTCAGATACGTCGGATAATACGGCGCATTCAAATCTATCCAGGTCAAGACCCGGTCAACCGCTTCGGGATTCGTCTGCCGGTCAATGTACAAACCGAGTTCTTTCCGTTTTGCATCAATCTCCGCTCCGGTCTTATTCTGCGGATGTCCTTTGAGCATCACCGCCGCCAGTTTACTCTGCGTCGCACCCCAAGCGTACGGCGGCAACTTGATGTGCGGTCCCGCCCCAACCGGCTTTATCAGATTCTTCTTGTACAAACTCACATAAGACGTGTTGAAAATCGTATTCAAATCGCCCGCCAAATTCGGCTTTTGCGGATTCGCTTCAACCTTGCCGTAATCGTGGCAAGCCGTACAATACTTATCGAACACCGGTTCCTGCACTTCTTTAACGTAACTGAAATCCCGCGTCTCACCGTACCACGGCTGCAATGTTCTCGGCGGCTTTGTCAACGCTGCCGGTGTTTTCTGCGGCGGCGGAACTACTGCCAAACGGTCTTCGTGGCAGCCGACACAGCCGTTCGTTTCGCCCGGACGGATAATGATGCCGCTGCGCATTGATTGAATCATCTGTCCCTGCGAATCAAGCAGTTGGAAATAAACGAATTTATCGGCGGGAACCTTAAAGTTCACACTGCCGTCGTCCTCAATCGGGACAGTGCCGAGAATACGTTTGTTGATGAATTCGTACCAGTTCATTCCCGGTCCCTGTTCGCCGTGTCCGTTACCCCAGCCCTTTGACGACCACGTTCTCTTTTCCGGCGACTCGACAACCCGAAGGAACTTTGCCGAACCTTTCGGAACACTTGCCATTCCCATACCTTCATACACGTTTGTTACATAAAACGTTCCTGTCGGCTGCGTCAAATCCGCCGTTTGCACATTAGCAGGCGGCGGTGTTGTTGCCGTAAGCGGCATCGGGTCAAAACAACCCTGCACTTCCTTATCATCGAACACGAGTTGCATCGTTCCGTCTCTGCCGAGCAGATAAATTCCCGTCCGTTCGCCCTGACCGGTCATTCCCGAAGCAATAAACCAGTCATCGGACAGCGGAAACGGGTCTTCGAGTTTCGGACGAACCCGTGAAAAGGTATCATATCTGCGTGATTCCACAAAGGAGCCGGTCGGTTCTTCTGAAACAAGGTTTATCGCATCGGCAGGCCACGTTTGCAGGACGGCTTTACGTCCGTCAATTCCTTTTTGCCTGTCAACAAGAGCGATTGCTCCCCAAGGTCTGTCGTGACACGAACCGAAGACGGCGAGGAACTCCGAATCCTTGCCGGGCAGCACGCGGGCATCAATCACCCCGCCCGGCGAGGCGGTGTTGTTGCCCCACCAAATAGCGTGATTAAAACCGTCGGTTGTCGTTATCCAAAGTCCTTGGGCATCGCCGAAGTTCCGGTCAACGTATTCCCAGCGGTCATACAAAATCCGTCCGTCGTGAGTCAACGAAGCGTGTCCTTCAAAGAGTGTACTTTTGCCGATTTGCAGAATGTTGGAACCGTCGCCGTTCATTTTGTACAGGTTCGCCATAATGTGCCGGTTACACATACAGTATTTCGGTTCCCGCGTGGACGAAAAAGCGATTTCGCCCGTAGGCAAATAAATCGGGTCAATGTCGCTCACACCGGAAAGTTGCGTCAACTGTTTCAGCGGCGAAGAAGCGTCGAGTTTTGTTTCCGGCGTAATCACAAACGGTCCCGTTCCCGCGGCGTTTTCGTTGAGAACAAATTCGTAAATGTGATAATCATCGTTAATGTCGCGGCGGATAGAAACGAGAACTTTCTTTGCGTCAAACGACAAACAAGGGTCGCGGACAATGCCGTTCGGCACTTCGAGCAGCACTTTAACGCTGTTGTCTTTCGGATTCCAAATCCGCATTGATGCTCCGCCGCGGAAAGAGCCGGTGTTGATTTCGCCCTTTTGAAAAATCGTTGCCGTGTTATGGTGGTCGCCGCGGTACTGCTGACGTGTTACATAAAGTATCGGATACGCATTAAGCACCGGATTCTTCCGCACCGTCTCGCTTTTTGCTTTTTCTTCCGCTTCCTGTTTGGCGATAACTTCGATTAGGAATTTTTCCCGCAGTGTTGTTTTTGCCGTATCAATACTGCCGTCGGCACGAAAATCGTCCATTCGGATATGCCCCCAACCGCCGATTTCATTATCGACAACCTGCAAAACAAACGGCTTACCCCGCAGTTCCGCCGTGTCCCAAACGATTTCAATCAGTTTTTGAGAATCCAGCCCTTGGGCTTTGCGGACGGGTTCGCCGACGCTGCCGTCAGCGTTGACCGGACACAGACCGATATAGGTTTTCTCCCGTTTTCCGCCGCCGGCTTTGAGTGTGATTTTATCACCGGCGACTTGAAAGACCGGCGATTCGAGGACGCAAATCGTGTCATCGGTCGGATTTGCATTGGCACTGCTTTCGAGTGTTGTCAGATAGTATTTTCCGTGTTTGTCGTACGGCGTACTGCTGTGAAATTCGGCATCACGGCTGCCGACGGGCTTGGAATTGGCACCGGAGACAATTTTCCAGTTTTCGCCGGCGAGGCTGCCGGATTCAAAGTCAAAAACAACCGGTTCGGCACTTGCCGCAGCGGACAGCATTACCGACAAACAGACGCAAACGAAAGATAATGTTACGGTACGCATCGCATTTCTCCTTTTTTATATTCTGCGTAATTATACGGTAAAATTGCTGACAGGTCAAGTAAACAAACGGCACACAAACGGGGTGTGCGATTGTTTGGGAGCATTTTATTAACAATATGTGCAGCATTACAAGCGGGCTGGCGGCTGTGCCGCCGGTACCCGCTCTTGCAACCGCCGCTGCCGGTTGTATAATGATTCTATGGAGCGAATAGCGTGGCATCCGGCATTTGTGCAGGCAATTCAGTTAGAATTGGCTGATTACAAAGACGTACTTGAATACGAATCGGAATACCAATTAACGTCCGAACCGCTGAAAATTGACGTACTGATTATCAAAAAGCGTTCCAACGTTGTCATCAAAAAGAACATCGGGCAGATTTTCAAACAGTGCAACGTTGTTGAATACAAGAGTCCTGATGACCGGTTTACGATTTGGGACTACCATAAGACGCAGTGTTA
>JAITQJ010000190.1 GCA_031288955.1 Planctomycetaceae bacterium
TTCATTTTTCATTATTCATTATTCATTATTCATTCAACTAACGATGAAACATTTAGTTACGATTACACTATTACTGCTGTTCGCCGCCGCTGGCTGCGGGACGAATGGTTTGACGGGACTTTATAAAGTCAAGGGCAAGATAACGCTGCAAGGACAGCCGATTGATGACGTTGTTGTAACGTTTAAGCCGATTGAGGTTGACCCGGCGAAGCGGCCGGCAGGCGGACGTTCTACGGCAGACGGCACGTTTGTGATTTCGACATTAAAGCCGAACGACGGGGCGTATCCGGGGAAGTATAAAGTGCTTGTCGGTAAATTTGTTGCCAACAAAGCCCAAACACTTAGTTCGGATACGGTGCCGATGAAGTACCGCAATGCGGAGACAACTCCGATTGAGTACGAAGTGAAGGCGGGCAAAAATGCTTTGTTGACGATAGACATTGACGAACCGCTGCTGGAGCCGGTGTTTCCAAGGAAACGGGAGAGGGAGAAGTAAACACCTTCGGGGAGATAACGCCCCCCTGGCTATCTGTATTGACGCTATATCAGCCTTCAGAGCCGCCATCTTACGGTGGCGGCTCTGTTATCTTTCGTGGTTAAACACAAGCAGTTTATCGTTTATCGTACAACTTGCGTCCTTCCACAATCGCCTTGCGGAACTCCTTTTCCCGGTTGCCTCTCTGCTGATATTTTTCCGCCCGCCAAGCATCTATCTCACAATAACGGAAACCATTGAGGTCGTTCTTGCCGTTCAACTTTATACGCTCACTGCCGCACTGGATTATTTCTAACGCCTCTTTTCGCACAGAAGACGCAAGTCCCTCAATGACCGGACTCTTTTCCGGTGTGTCAAAATTGAGTATCGTTACCAGTTTCAGTAATGCCGCATCACGAGGATGCAGCGTTTCGCTTTCATAAAAGTAAAACGGTTCTGACCGGACATTACTCGGTATGAAAATCTTTTGCCCCGTCAACTTTTCCAACTGCTGCGTTTCAGCAATCGACAGCGGACTGCGTCCATAAGGATTGTCCCAGTAAGAAGTCGCTGCATCGGGATAATACGGTGCGTTCAAATCAATCCACTCGCAAACTTTGCGGAACGCAGCAGGGTCGGTTTCCTTCAAGTTAAGTGCGCCGCATTTCACTCCGTCCGCATCCGCCGGCGGAGGATTCATCAGATACGGATAAATCTTGCTGGTTCTTGCTCCCCACGACTTCGCCGGCAGCAACTTTGCCGGTCCCCCGCCAACCGCCCTAATGTAATGCTTCGCCCAGAGTTCAGCGTAAGAAACGTTAAACGCTTGTCCAATATAACCTGTCAGATTGAGTTTTTGCCCAGCGGGTTGAGCAGCGTTATGGCAGGAAACGCAATACTTATCCCAGACAGGCTGGACATTTTCGAGATAAGAATACCCTTCGGCGTTATTATCCAATGTTACCGCCGCATTATTCTTTTGCTGCTGCTTCGAGGTGTTCATCACCTTCACCGCCTCCAGCCTGTCTTCGTGGCAGCCCGCACACGCCTGCACTTCGCCGGGCTGAACAAACGTGCCGCTGCGCATAGATTGAATCATCACACCGTCTTTGTCGAGCAACTGAAAATACAAAAACGTTTCGGCAGGGACGCTGACCGTAACGCTGCCGTCTTCATTCACCGGCACAATACCAAGAACCCGCTTGTTCATAAATTCGTCCCACGTTACGGTAGATGAAGTGGACAGCCAAGATCTTTTCGCCCAGTATTTTTTGGCAAGCGACTCCACTACCCGCAGATACTTGACTTCGCCCCGCTTGACGTTCTGCATACCGGTTCCGTTGTAAACGTTATGTACGTAGAACGTACCGGTCTTGCTTGTGAAGTCCCTTTTGAACGGCAGCACCGGCGGACGCTTTCTCGGCACCAGCGGCACCGGTTCATAACAACCGTATTCTTTGTCTTCATAAATCAGTGTGCCGCTGACATCCATCACGCCGACATAAATGCCGGTCTTTTCGTTTGACGGGTTGATTTGCATAGAATACAAGACTTTGCCGCTTTTAGGTTCGCACTCATTGAGCGGGAACGGATTGGCAATTTTTTGTTTGACGACATTCTTCATCGTGTCGATGAGATAGTGCGGACGGTCATCGCCGGCAATGTGTTTGCGGACATCAGGATAAACCCGCCAAACGGGTTTTTCACCGTCAATACCGAGTTTGCGGTCGATGAATGCTAACGCGCCCCACGGACGGTCGTGACACGAACTGAAAAGGCAAACGATTTTATCGCTGCCGGGTATGGGGCGGGCATCAATCACGGCACCCGGCGAGGCGGTGTTGTTGCCGTAATAAACGGCGTGATTTGTGCCGTCGGGATGGCACGTCCATAACGCTTGTCCGTCCCCGAAGTTCCGGTCAACGTATTCCCACCTGTCATAAAGTATCCGTCCGTCCGGTAACATTCTGCCGCGTGAGTCAAAAAGCGTGTTCTTACTGATTTGGTAAATGTTCGCCCCGTCCGGTTCCATCCGGTAGAGATTCGCCATAATGTGCCGGTTACAGCCGCAGTATTTCGGTTCGCGGGTCGAAGAGAATCCGATATGGTCATCTGCCAAATAAAATGGGAATATGTCGTCAGCGTCTTCGGCAAAAGTCAGTTGTTTTATGTGAGCGGACGGGGGCTGTGCGGTGATGTCCATTTCGTAGATATGATACGAATCATTCACCTCTTTCCGGTATGAAAACACGATTTTTTCGGCATTCCAATGCACGTCGGGGTCGCGAAAAACACCGGTTTTTGTTTCGAGCAGGGTTTCGACTTTGCCGTCTGGATGCCGCAGCATTAACCGTCCGCCGGGCGTGAACTTGCCGTCATTATACTCGTTGGCTGCCGAAGGAAAGAAAGTGGCGGTATTGTGATGGTCGGGACGATATTGATGCCGCTCGGTGAACACAATCGGCGGCAAATCCAATGGGTCGGCATCAGCAAAACAGATGGACAAACCAACAACGGATAGCAGAACAGCAAGTAGAAAACGCATCGTTCGGTCGGTGTTGAGAGGAATGGATACAACCACTATACTCATTGTACCGTATCGTGCAGTTGACTTCAAACCTTAAACAGGGTTATTACTTTTGGGGCTGGCATAGATAATTTCCTCACAGACAGGCGAGTTTGATGTCATTTTAATCCATTTTTTCAGCGTGGTCAATAGTTGTTTCGCTTGACCGTAATTGCAGCGGAACTCACATTCTT
>JAITQJ010000228.1 GCA_031288955.1 Planctomycetaceae bacterium
ATCTGTTCGAGTCCTTTTTCCGTTCCCTGTATTGCTCCTTGAGCGCGCGTTTCCGCTGAGCGGGACTTTTCGGAACTCATCTTGGTTTGGCTGTTCAATTCGCCTATCGAAGCGGAAACCTCCTCTAACTGCGATGCACTGTGATTTGTGTTGGTAATAATCTGCTGATTAACACTGCTCAACGCTTCGCTTTCCTGTTGAATGGACACAACGAGCGATGACAAATCCTTCAAAGAATCGTAGAAGTTATAACGCATTTGGATAAAGGCGATACCCAGTGCATCGTGCGGCGAAGCGAGCGGTACCCAAGCCGTCAGGTCGCCGTTTGCAATTTGGTCGGCAACTGCCGTTTTGACTTTTAACGCTTCCGCCAACTTTTGGAATCCCTCCGCTAATACCTGCAATTCATCGCCCGTTTCTACCTTCAAATCGACATCAAGTTCGCCGCCGGTCATCTTGTGGGCGGCTGCGGTCATTTGGTGAAGCGGTCTTGTAATCCTGCTTATGATAATCAGCAGAACGAGGGTAAATACCACAATACCGATTATGAGAATGACAGTATTAAACATTATCCCCTTTTTAATGGTAGTGTAGTCTTGAGTGAGGTTATAGCCAGCAAAGACAATTCCAATAACATTGCCGTCTCCGCCCTTAAGCGGAATGTAAGTAACCTCGTAAGGACATCCAAAAACGGAGGCTGCTCCAAAATAGTTTTCTTTTGCCGTAAAAACTTTGTCAATAATCAGCGGGTCGGTTAATTCCGTTCCCACTGCCGGTTTGCCGTCCTTCGGATTGATAATTGTGGTGTTAACCCTTTTCTTGCCGAAGAACGTGGTCGCGTCAACGTTATAAAGTCTCTGGATTCTTTGAACCCATTCCTCGGAATCGAGCCGGATACCGCAGTACAAAACGCCGATTTTCTTGGCATTGTCGATGGGGTCAAAAATCGGCGAAGCCGCTGCTATCGCAAGTTGGGAAGCCGATGAAGAATCAAACACAACCGCACTTTTTCCTCCTGTTGCTGTTTTAATCAGCGGCGTGTCCATTTTTTGCCCCGATACAGTCGGATTGTACAGGTCGGCAACAACCTTACCTTCCATATCAAGAACAAAGTAAAAGTCCATGCTCTCCTTGGTTTTGTATGTTTCCGCCGCCTTAATCAGTTTTTCTTTATTGTTTTCGTGAAGAGCGTCCCGTGTTGCCCGCAGATAAGCCCTTGCTCTGACCAATTCCAATGCCAGTTTCTGGTTGACGATGATGTCTCTTTCAAGGGATTGAGACACGTTTTGCATCTGGCTAATGGACGCACTGTGAACGTGTTCGGTGAAATTCAAGGTGCTGAACGTGACAATCACCACGGCAAGAAGAGCCGTTAAAATGATAACTGTCAGTAGTATCTTCGGTTTGATGGAGAGTTTCATAAGTCAGGTATTCTGAAAGCCGTTAATTGGAAACGTTGTTTCATTATACCTTATTTTTACAACAAAAACAGGTACTTTGTAAAAACAGACAAAATAAACAGTTTTTCGTCGTTTCCAGACAGGTGTCGGTCAGAAAATCACGGTGAAGGTTTACGCAGCGGTACTATCGCCAGCCGCTGCTTTCGGATAGAATACAGGCTGTCTGCCGTGCCGTTTATGCAAGCCGTATTGCCGTATTGCCGATTGCCGATGCTTAATGTGTATCTTCTCCCTTCGCAAATTTCGCAAATTGAAGCGGCGGCATTGAATAAAGCCGTTGCCGTTGTTATTGATGTTTTACGGGCAACAACGGTAATAACCTGCGCCGTCCATTCCGGCGTGCGCCGTTTCATTCCCGTTCTGGATATTGCCGAAGCCGAAAGACTCAAGACGCAATTTCCCGACGGCAGCGTTATTCTCGGCGGTGAACGCCAAGGACTGCCGATACCCGGATTCGACCTCGGCAATTCACCGCAGGATTACACACCGCAGCGCGTTGCGGGTAAAACGCTTATCATCACGACAACCAACGGAACGGTTGCGCTGCACGCAGCAAAAACAGCAAAAAAAATTATTCCTGCCGCTTTCGTTAATGCCTCTGCGGTTGTTGAAAGTCTGCAAGATGAAGATAACATTGCAATTATCTGCGCTGGAACGTGCGGTAAAGAAACAGAGGAAGATACACTCCTTGCCGGTTGTCTCGTTGAACGTTTGCTTGACCGGAGGCACTACAGGTTGAACGAAACAGGAGAAAGCGTCCGCAGGCTGTGGCAGAAAGATTATACGTCAGACAGCGTTGCTGAATTGCTTCGGCAGAGTACCGGCGGACAAAATCTCATCCGCATCGGCTTGGAAGACGACATTTTCGCCGCTGCGCAAATAGACACAATAGATACTGTTGCGGAGTATGAACCTTACTTTGCCCAGTCCAGCGGCAGAACGGCGGGAGTTGATAAGGCTTGATACCAATAATAATTCAAACCGAATACAACAGCGGCGGTAACAAAAAATAACACCGCCAAACCGAGTATCAGCGTATAAGCATCCGGCGGAATTACCGGCTTGGGCGGCTTCGGAGCCGGCGGCACTTGAGACTCCGGCGGTGCAGCCGCATCTTTTTTGCTCTTCTTCAACAATGTTTTTTTGAACAATGCCATCGCTGCTATTTCGCCGTTAAAGTATTGATGTCAATGTACTGCACTTCATCATCTTTTTGA
>JAITQJ010000247.1 GCA_031288955.1 Planctomycetaceae bacterium
AATACTTCGCAATCCCTTCAGAAAATAACACAAACATCCAAGATGTTTCACCCCGTGTCCAAAGATTCCACGGCATTTTGCTGTCCGGCAATTCTGATACCGGCACCGCTACCGTTACGGTATGTCCCCTGCCAAGCGTTTGTGTCAAAACGGCAGGACGCTGGTCAGAAAACGTTGCCGCTATTTCGCTTCGCGGCGATAATTCGCCCAACTGCCAATACCGAAACACCGTTTGCGTCATCCAGGGAAAACGTTCTGCCAGCGGCAGCGTTGTTGGTGTTCCCAGACCGGTACCAAGCGAATGAAACGGCAAAAACAGCGGCGACAAACCCGGTACAAGCCAAAGGTTACCGTCAGGATTCCGTGCCTGGCGAACCAATTTTGCTCCTAACACATCGGTTGCTGCCGGATGATTAAACGACGGCAGCGAATCGGCATTCGTTCCGAGAAACACGCCGGCACCATAACCTGCCGAAACATATTCGGATAACTTTTGCCAAACGTTCGCTTGCAGCGGCGGCGGGTCGAGCAGTACAACGGCATTAAACTTTTGCAGTTCCTGCGGTGTCAAGCCCGGCAATTCCGAAAACGGCATTTCTTCAACCGCAAACGCCGCGGCTTCCAATGCTTGACGAAAATACAAGGCGGATTCCCGAACCGGCGGCTGTGCCAAAAGCAAAAATTTTTGTATCGGTTCAACGGAATATGAAAACCAGTATTGGTCATCCGCCGCCAACGCATCGCCGGCGGAAAAGCGGATTTTACCCTGATATGCTGTAGTACCCTTTGATGTTATGGTGTTTTTTGGTGCGGCGGCAAGCATCATCGTCAGCGGTTTTTGCGCATATCCGGCAGGAAAATCGACCGTCTTGGTCATTCGTACCGTTTCTTTACCCTCGCTGCCGAGAACGAGTTCGACCGATTTAGAAACGGCTGGTCCTGTATGTGAAACAGTCATATCGAAGCGGAGCGGGGTATCTTCCGGCACGGACTCTGGAATTACCGTCACCCTTTGAATTGCGGCGTTCACCGCTTCGCTGACACTGACATCAATAATGAATACGCCGATGCCGCTTAAAGAGGCTGGGGTTATTCCCCCCGCCTCTTTACTCCAGCCCGGTTCCGATAAATCAGTAATCACGTAAAGTTCCCGTTCTTCTAATTCGCTGCTTTTGAGCAGAGCGGCTGCATTTTTAACAACTTCGCATACGGGTTTTCCGGCAGCGGCAGTTTGCAGGCGGTTGATTTTTTCCGCAGCGGCTCGGTTATCGACTTGAAAAGCGTTGGTACCGCCTGCACAACTTAAAACGGCGATGCTGCTGTTTTGCGGTAATTGTTCAAGTACCCAGGCGGCGAATTTTTTAGCGGCATCCAGCCGGGTTTTATTTTCGGCAACGTATTCCATCCGCACGGAATTATCGATGACAATAGCGGCAGCAACAGGGGCATCTTGACTGCCCAAAGACGTTGCAAGAGTTGAAACAAAGCCGCCGTTTGTATCGCCGGAAAACGCCCAGTTCGGCAGAACGTTGCCGAGTTTAAGAATTGGTCGGGCTAATGCGAGACCGATTAAGACGACGGCAAGGATACGGAGAGTAAGGAGGAAGACGTTTTTGAGTTGTAATTTCCGGCGATGCGTTTCGATATTTTGCGAGATGAACATCAGGGCAGGAAATTCGATTTGCTTGGGTTTTCCCTGCATAAGAAAATGAAAGACAATCGGCACTGCCGCCGCTGTCAATCCGCCGAGAAACAGAGAAAGGGTTGTAAAGACAAACACAGGCTAATGAATGATATTGCAAAGCCATTATAGCGAAAAGCCATAACGCAGCAACACGTACGCTGTAAATACATCGGGGGACGTACGTCCCCCGCTCTTGCTTGTACGATGGCGAAAATCTGCATTACAAAGGATTCGCGGTATATTCCAATTCGCTTGCTGCTGTCTGACCAGCGGCAAGCAAAGCACCGGCATTGACGTTGTTGCCGATGATGAGAACGGTGTCGCCGGCTTCCGCATCCGTCAACGCCCAGGATACCGCATCCGAACGGTTCGCTATCACCGTCGCACGGTACGAGTCAGAAAATTGACTCCCCAGCCGGCATATCGGCTCCGCCGACTTCTTCGTGTATTCCTCCGTTGCCGAGGTCAATATCACACAATCCGAATATGAATCCAACGCCTTTACCAATGCCCGGTGTTCGCCGTCATTCTTTTCCTTTGCCGCTCCGATAACACAAATCAAACGATTGGACGTAACCTCCCGCAGTGTCCGCAGCGATGCCGAAAGCGAATCCGGTGTCGCTGCCGAATCAATGAAAACGTTAAAATCTTGTCCACATTCAATCCGCTCCATTCTGCCCGGTATCATCTGAATTTCTTCAATGCCCCTCGCAACCGTTTTGATGTCAATGTCAAAGCCGATGCCGATTGCCGCCGCCGTTAAACAGTTATTGATGTGTTCGTCCCCGATGACCGTTGTACGTACCGGCAGTGTTTCCGTTCCCGCGGTAACGAAAAAGGTTTGTTCGCTTGAAAAACGTTCAAGCAATGTACCGGTTACGTCTGCCGATTGATTGCGGACACCGGCAGAGAGCAGCGGATGGTCGATAAGCGGAATCACGGCTTCGGTAATACGGTCGTCAGCATTGCACACCGCCAGTGCATTCTTTTTTGCATATTTGAAAATATCAAGTTTGCAGCGGCGGTAATTCGCAAGAGTTTCGTGAACGTCAAGATGGTCTTTTCGGATATTCGTCAATGTAACGGCATCGAGTTGAATCCCGCCGAGATACCCGCCGGCAATGCAGCGGCTTGATACTTCGAGAACAATATGTGTACAGCCGTTC
>JAITQJ010000263.1 GCA_031288955.1 Planctomycetaceae bacterium
CCATTGCCGCCGCCTATTGATGCCGAAAAAACAACTTGCGATAAGGAACAGTATAGCCGGTTTGTGTTGATTCCGCAATACAAAAACACTTATATCTATACAAAATTAAGCAATACCATAATTTTTACTGACGAAATTCGCATTTAACGAATTGTAAGATGCAATAATTTCATTTAACTTTTCTTTGTTCCAATATCCGGCAGAAAAAAATCCTCTATAAATGACGTTGTTTGAACGTAATGTATCGTTGATAATGACACGCTTGTATTTGCGCAATGCCTGATTGGAAACGGACGCTGTACCGGCGAAAATATCCGTAAAAGTTTTTACATTTTTCGTGTTATCGTCAATCAGTTCCATAATCCATCTCGTCAGTTTTGCCTTGTTGCCGATGTATCGGCGGCTTTCCAACGGGACGGGCTTTTGACAAATATTTTCCTGATAGGACGGGAAAAATCTTGATTCGTAATACCGCATTGTCAACACCAACCTTATGGCTCTTTGGGAGAGGGAAATTGGCAGTCATCACGCTTTCTATAGTATTCCCTTTTGCAGACAAATTCAACTACTAATAACAATCCCCTCAAATGCTATTCCTGTGCCTGCCTTTTTATGGTACAATATGCCGTTTCACAGAAATCGTCATCTAATCCGGCAATCAAAAATATGTTCACCAACGAACTCCGCAATAGCAATTATCCAAACGGGACGGACACCGCTAACTCGTTTTCTCTGTTTTACTGCCCAATCAGTCCTGCATCAATATACTGTCCGCCGGCGGTGTTGGAACATTCGATTGACAATACGTTCCTGCCGGTTTTGAGCGGAGCAGCATCCACCGTGAACGTCTCATACTGGTTCGTGTAAAACAAACCGTCCTTGATTTTCACGCCGTTCAAATACACGACCGGATTCTCATCGTAATACATACGCAATTCCAATGTCTTGTCCGACAATGCTTTCCGCTGCGTTTCGCCCAACTCAAACGTTCGGCGGAGATAAATCTTATTCGATTTCCAAACGGTATTCGGCTGCCGGTCAATGTTCAGTTCTTCCGCACCGAACGGAGCCGCTCCGCTCTTCCACGCCGAATCATCAAAGTTCGGCGAAGTCCAATCGTCCGCCGGCTTGCTCTCGGTATATTTCCAAACCGGCGGCAAATCCGCTGTCGGCGTAAGCACTTCACCCACCAGCACCGGCGAATCATCACCGCTTACAAACTTGCGGAACAGCCGCAACTCCTGCGGACGATACGGCGTGCCGTCCGCCTTGATTAAGTCGTGCTGCCAAACGGCAGGTTCAGCCGTTCCCTTTTTACTGCCCCAATGAAAATACGTCTGCGTTCTGCCCGCAACAAGTCCCCAGTTATAAATCCCAATTTCGTGTCCGGCAAAAAGCGGAAGCATTTTTTGCGGTAAATTATCGCCGTTCTGCCGCAAAAGCCATTCCGTACAAAAAACCGGTCGGCAAGGACATTCACATATTGCAATTTTCGTTTTCATTCCCCCGACCGTATCGTAACCGTGAAACGAAACAACATCGGCATCGGACAGAAACATTTTGCTCATCCGGTTATTGAAATTATGCCACACCCCTATCGTCAGCGGCTGCGACGGTTTCATTTCTCTTGCCCAAGCGAACGTGTTTTTCACCAAGTTGAAATGCTTCTCGCCCATTCCGCTATTGCCCGGTTCGTTGTACAAATCCCAAACGAGTATCCGCTTGTCCTGTCCGAAGGTCTTTACAATATCTTGCAGATACTTTTTTAACTTCGGCTCGGCGGACGGGTCGGTCAGCATCGCCAGCGGCGGACTGGAAACCCAACCGCTGTTATGCACGCCCGGTACGGGTTCGGGCTGCTTGCCGGTTTTCGCAACACCGCCCTGAAAATTGCAGTCATCGAAAAGTATCGGCATCACCGTAATTTTATGCTTTTCGGCAATGTCCAAAAACGCCGCAAAGTTCTTTTTGAACGCTTCCGCCTCTGCTTCCCAAACAACGTAATTGAGGAAAACCCGAACGGAATTGATACCCCATTGTTCAGCCCAGCCGAGTTCCTTGTCAATCGTTTCCTTATCAAATGTGGACGATTGCCACATTTCGACATCGTTCACTGCCGTTGACGGAAGAAAATTCACACCGGCAATCCGCTTCTTTTCGGCAAGCACTGCGGCATACCAATCGTTTGCCTTTTCGGTACTCCATTGCCCTTCGAGCAGCGCAGGCACTTTGCAAAGTTGCTTGATAAAATCAATTTCATCTTGTTTGTACGGCGTAAAATCGGTGTTGTACAAGTCGTGCTGCCAAGGTCCGGTGTACGGCAATTTTTCCGGTCGATGTCCCCAAGGAAGATGCGTCTGCGTCTTGCCCTGCACCAAGCCCCAGATATAACTGCCTGTGTTGCTCTTTTTCAGTTCCGGCATAATGTCGGACAACACCGAACCGCTGGGGCGGTTCAGCCATTCGGTACACCAAACGGGACGGTTAAGCTTTTTCCATTGAGCGATTTGCTGAATCATCGCCGGCTTTTTACCATAACAATGAAACGTGATAACGTCCGAATTTTCTGTAACAATTTTGTTGAGTTCGGCGTTTCCAT
>JAITQJ010000273.1 GCA_031288955.1 Planctomycetaceae bacterium
GTATTCAAGATAATGACTTATCCTTACCGCAACAGAAGGCGAAGGCATCTCTTGCGGACAAAACTCGTCTGTGCTATCCTCAACAGAGAATTGACAATATAGGTTACGGAACAAGTCTATTATCTGCACGGATGTTCAGGAACCGCCGGTACCATAACCGGCAAAGTTGCCTGCACTGCCCGCTCTTGTATCCTTTTTTCTGGCAGTATCAAATTTGACAATAGCGGCAGAATAAAAGAAAATGAGAGAGAACTAAAAACAACCTTTAACAGGAAAAATCTATGGCTATTCAAGATTACATTGGTTATCCCCTCGTTGCGTGGAATGATTACAACCGAAATCCGCTTTATCTTGACAAAAACACACGCTGTTATATCGCCCCGAAAGCGTCCGACAAATCCGGCTTATTTGAACCCATCAACGTCGAACGTATTGAAGTTGAACTCTACCAAAACGTCGAACCGTTTTACAAAGTCGTCGGGTCATTAGTCGAAATCCGAATGTTCGACGCTCCGTCGAAAAATACGAATCCGTATTCAAGTAACCCTTATTTTATGTGGTATAGCAAAGGGGTTAACAAGACGGGTATTCAAATCGAACAATACAAGGGCGAACACCTCCTGCAAGTCGTTCGGATGGCAATCCCTATTGAAACTATCACGAAGACACACTCTATTCCGGTACCCAGCACTGGACTCCTAACCAAACGTGTGCTGCTCGAACTCAACGGCACATATTACGGTCCCTTTGATGCCCAAAAGATTGATGACAAGACGCTGCGGCTCAATGCCCGAAAAGAAGATAAATTCTATGTTGCGAAACATCCGGTAGAGTTTGTCGAGCCGTTTCTGATACCGATGACGGACAATTACGGCAGTCTTGATTTGATGGACAGCCGGCGTTTGTCGCCTGTCAATGCCGATAACCGCGTGGACTTTTTCAGCGACCTCGAAATGCGTGAACTGTTCGTTACCTCGCTGGACATTAAATCCCGCGAACAAATCGAAAAATTGCGGACATTTTACAATATCATCGACAACGAAATTATTTCGGCAGACAGAGAACAGCGTATCAGTCAAATTCTGCGGAACGTCGAACATCAGGACGCAACGCTCCGGCAAATCGCTTATTACGTTTTGGCAACGAAAGACCTTTGTGAAAACGTGATGGACCGTATTGTCAAAGAGCGTTTGGATATGGTCTTGCAGCGTATTCCCGAAGGCAAATTTAATCTGCCTGAACACGAAACGGCAGAAACTGCAGGTCCCGGCGACGCAGCCGACCCGACGGCGGTTATGCCGCTGAATGTGCCGCTGACCGGCATTTCGGGGAACATCAGTTTTTCGGATTCGCCGTCCGTCACACCGGCAACGGAAATGCAGGCGGCAGAACGTAAAGCCGCTCTGCTGAAATTGCAGACGAAATATGAAAAGACGCTTGAAAAACTGGAACTTGCCGACGATTTGGAAACGCTGCGTAAAGAGTCGAAACGTTTGAAACGTGAAATCGACACGATGAATAAGGCAGCGGAAGTGTCGCAGGAAAAACTCGATACCATTCACAGCGAAGTCCAAAAGGAAGCACAGTTTTTGACGAAGGCTATTGATAAATCGTTCTTCGACTTGGTACTGAAAGCGGTCGGCGACAAAGATATTGCCGAAACGCATTTGCCGCCGTTCAATGTTTCGCTGCTGTCGAAAGAAACCCGTCCGCAGCGGATTATCGACCGGATGATGGACATTATGGAACAGGCGAACCGTATTTTACCCGGCGATGAACAGGACAGCCGAAATGAAATTGCCAACTATCTGATTTGTCTCGTGCAGGGCTTTATAACAACATTTGCCGGCGAACCCGGAACGGGAAAAACGTCGCTGTGCCAACTTCTTGCGCGGGCTTTGGGTTTAGTGCGCGAAGACGACAACAAGCGTTTCGTCGAGGTTTCCGTTGAACGCGGCTGGACTTCGCATAAAGACTTTATCGGTTATTATAATCCGCTCTCAAAATCGATGGAAATCAGCAACCGCGAAGTATTCAATGCGTTGATACTGCTTGACCGTGAAGCGGAAAAGAAGCCGGAAGAAGCCGCTCCGTTCCTGATACTTTTAGATGAAGCAAATTTAAGTCCGCTTGAACATTATTGGGCGGCATTTTTACGGATTTGCGATTTTGACTCTGCATCAATGCGGACGGTGAATATGGGCGGGCAGTCGATTTTCACGATACCAAATCATCTGCGTTTTGCGGCAACGGTGAACTTCGACCATACGACCGAAGAATTGTCGCCGCGGTTTATTGACCGGAGTTGGATTATCACGCTGCAGCCGGAAATGATTAACACAAATCCGGCAGCGTTTCGGGAATACGAGGAAGGCAAAGTCATTTCCTTTGAAGCATTGCAGCGGGCGTTTTTGCCGCGTAATCAAAAGATTGACGAAACGATTTTGGAGGAATGGAATTCGATACAATCGATATTCAGCAGCAATAAGTTGCCGATATATCCGCGTAATTTGAAGATGGTACAGAATTATTTTCAAGCGGCATATCCTTGTATGGACACAAGCCGGGAGGAGAACCGTTTTGCTCCGCTGGATTATGCCGTTGCGCAAAAGGTACTGCCGACAATAAACGGCACCGGCGAACGTTACGGCAACTTGATTGATGCGTTATTGACGCAGTGCAACGGCAAGATGCCGCTGTGTTATCGGCACCTGATGCGTATCAAAGATGCTGCCGAGAGCAACCTGGGGTTCTATCAGTTTTTCTCGAAATAACAACCGTTGTTTTAATGCCGGAGAGTGAAGCGGGAAAGTCTCAACTACTTCACTCTTCTTTTTCTTTTGCCGCTTGCGCTTGACTGCCCCCTGATATGCTGCTCTTGTATTGCTCTTCCTGTTCGGCATAGCGTTCGGCTTGCTCGATGATGGAGTCCGCTTGTTCGGCGGTCAGTTCGCCGATTTGCATTAAATCGTTCGGTTCGATAATCGATAAGTCGTCAAAGGACATAAACCCTTCGCCGACCAGTTTGTCTGCCAACTCCGGTTCGATGCCTTCGATAAGCGTAAAGCCTTCAATCGCTTTTTCCAGGTCAGATTCAAGTTCTTCGCGGGTCATAATTTCGACATCCCAGCCGACTAATTTGCTTGCAAGACGCACATTTTGACCGTTGCGTCCAATCGCAAGCGACCGCTGTTCCTGCTGTACCAGCACAACTGCTCTGCCGAGCATCGAACAAAGGATAACTTCTTCAATATCTGCCGGTCTCAATGCGTTGGCAATGTATTCCTGCAATACGGCACTCCACGGAATTACATCAATGCGCTCGTTATTGAGTTCATCGGTGACGTTTTTAATCCGGCTGCCCCTCATTCCGATGCACGCTCCGACACAGTCAAGATGCCTGTCGCTGCTGTACACGGCAATTTTCGTGCGGTAACCGGGTTCGCGGGCAACGCCTTTAATTTCGATAACGGCATCCTGAATTTCCGGTATTTCCTGTTCAAAAAGCCGTTGAACAAAAAGCGGACGAATCCGGCTTAACACGACTTTGACTTTTGAGCCGTTTTTGCGGACATCGACAATAATCCCGCGGGTACGGTCGCCGATATTGAACATTTCGCCGGGAATCCGTTCGCTTCGCGGCAAAACGGCTTCAACGCCGGGCATTCCAATAACAATCGAGCCGCCTTCACTGCCGGGGTCGTCTTTGCGCCCTCTTCCTCTGCCCCCTTCGACTTTTTGAATAAGTCCGACAGCGATTTGTCCGACTTGCGATAACTGTTCATCGTAAACGGCATCGCGTTCGGCTTCTTTTATTTTTTGAATAATGACCTGTTTTGCACTTTGCGCACCGATTCGTTCGCCGATTTCCTGCGGAGAGATTTCTACGCCGTCCTTTGAGCCGGTAATTTCGCCGGTTTCGCGGTCAATGACGATACGAATGTCCGTTTCTTCGCCGTATTGTTTCCGTGCCGCTGTTGCGATGGCAGATTCAACGCCGACAAAGACTATTTCTTTGTCAATCCGCTTATCACGGTGAATGGCATCAACAATTTTAAGGATTTCAATAGGATTCATTTAATTTCCGTCTGCGCAAAAAAACACACCGGTAAAGGGGGATATTCCCCTTCCCGCATTACGTTTATATGATACCCTTTATTGGGCAAAGCGTCAAGGGGCAAATTTTGTCCGCAGGAAAGGCGAAAATTGGTACGCTTTTTCACAAACGGGGAACGATTTACCTTGAACGACTTCAGGATAGATTTCGACACAGCAAGTTTATTATTGCAACGATGTAAAAACCGTGTACAATGACAGACATTATCGGAAGTACCAATGAACGACCTGAAAGTTTTCTCTGGACGAGCCAATACGCCGCTAGCCAAATTGATTTGCGACTATCTCGGTATGCCGCTCGGACAATTAACCGTCGGCAACTTTCCCGACGGTGAAATTCAGTGCAAAATCGACCAAGATGTCCGCGGACAAGACATCTTCATCATTCAGCCGACCTGTCCGCCGGTCAACGATAGTCTAATGGAACTTTTGATACTCATCGAAAGTTTCAAACGCGCCAGTGCCGAACGGAGTACTGCCGTTATGCCGTACTTTGGTTACGCCCGGCAAGACCGGAAAGATGAAGGACGCGTGCCGATTACCGCTAAACTGGTTGCCAATCTGCTGACTAAAGCCGGTGCAGACCGAATCCTGACAATGGACCTGCACGCCGCCCAAATTCAGGGCTTTTTCGATATTCCTGTTGACCATTTGACTGCT
>JAITQJ010000275.1 GCA_031288955.1 Planctomycetaceae bacterium
AGTGATGCGGGATAATTTTGTAACAGGGATATGGAATGAAAGAATTTATGCCAAACATTTGGAAACACTTTTTGCATTTGTCCGTCACGGAGAATCGAAAGATTTTCGCTTACGGGTAATGCGGGAGTTATCGTTAGGGACTTGCTCTATCGAAACAGGGATTGAATCGTAAGGTGCTTCGTCCGGCAGTAACCGTGTGAACCGCGGCGGCGGTTGGTTCAACGGCGCGGAGTCTTGCCGGTCGGCGTATCGGACCGACGACCCGCCTGACTCCGCGGACAGCAGCCGCCGCTTGGGCGTGCGCGTGTCCCTAGTTAGCGGACAGTAAAAGGACATCAGATACGTCAGAGCCGCGAACTTACGTTCGCGGTTTGTGTTTATCGCCATCTTACGATTGCAACTCTGAACGTAGCGGTTCTGAACATCAGTTACCGCCGCAACTCTCAATTACTTGTTTTGCGAGGTTTCCCGCAGTCCCGCCATAACCGTCGCCAACTGGTTCGAGGCACTCGCCGCTTCGCTTGCCGTTGCACTGTTCTGCTGCGTCAAACGGTCAACGTCCGTTATTGCCGACGTGATGTCTTTCACATTCGACGATTGCTCCGCCGTCGTCTCCGCTATCTGCGATACCAACTCCGTCGCCCCGTTGATTAACTTCGTTATCTCATTCAACGCCTCCGCCGTTTGATTCGCAATTCCCGCTCCGCCCAAAATTTGCTTGTTACTCGACTCAATCAACTCCGCCGTCTCCTTCGCCGCCTTCGCACTGCGGCTTGCCAAGTTGCGTACCTCTTCGGCAACAACCGCAAAACCCTTGCCGTGCTGTCCCGCCCGCGCCGCTTCAACCGCCGCATTCAACGCCAGCAGATTCGTTTGAAACGCTATCTCGTCAATCGTCTTGATAACCTTTTTCATCTGTTCGGACATCTTGCAGATATTCGTCATTGATGATACCATATCCTGCATCTGCTTTTGTCCTTTAGAAGCCGCCTGCACCGCATCTTTCGTGTATTGACTGGCTTCGGAAGCATTTTTACCGTTCGACTCTGTCAATTCGCTCGTCCTGACAATTTTTGATGACATATCGCCGAGTTTATCTGCCGACAGCGATATATCGTTTTGCAGTGCTGCCGCTGCGGTAACAATACCGCTGACTTCCTGATGCGCCTGTTGTATCGTTTGTCCGATAATTTTTAACTGCTGCACCGTTTCGCTTTGGAACGTAATGTCGTTAAACACCTGCACCATTCCAATCGTTTTTTGTTTGCGGTTTGTCAAACGTTTCGCTCTGACTTCATAACGTTCTTTGCCGAATGTCTGCGGAATTACCGCAAGGGGCTTGCGTTCCAAGCCGTCCAAGCCGGTTTTCAGCGGATTCGTCTTTTTATCCGCCGCCGCTTTATTTTGAAACTGTACTTCGGATTCAGTATCGATAACCAGCACCGGCGATGCAATCAGGTCAATGATTTGCTGCTGCAGCGCAAAGCATTGTTCTTTCTGCTGCGTAAGCGACCGCTGCCAATAATATGCTGTTACAAAAATCAGCACAGCGGCAAACAGAGCGGCAATATAGTGAACGTTCTTTGCCGACTTTGCCTGCGCTTTTGCAGCATTGAGTATATCGCTTTGTGTCTTGCTCAAGTGTCCGCTTAACGCTGCCTGTGCCGCTTCAATCTTTTGCACGTTCTTCTCGTAACCGTTTTGAGACTCTTTGAACGGTGCTGCTAATGTCTCTTCGGGAATATAAACTTTAAGCGTCCAGTTTTCGCCGGCAGCGTAAAATTTCGACTCAAACAGTTTCATCGTGTGTGAATGTCCGCTGAACGGTGTGCCGGCACTAACCGTTTTATCGTTTGATGCCGCGATGATACCCTTGGGCGAAATCAAGTATGCTTTGGCACCGTCCCGCAGCAGCGGATTGAACGCAATGATTTGCCGCATACAGGACGCAAACGAGTCTGTCTTGATTTCCGCTGCGCAAACGCCGTGTGTTTTGTCCCGGTACTGTATCGGTGCGGCAAACGTCATTACCGCCGTCCCGTTTTTCCGTACCGGTTCGCTAATAACGGTTCTGCCGTTCTTTACGGCTTGAATGTACTCCGGCATCGTATCCGGTTTCGTTACTTCGCCGGCGGCAATGCCCGAACTGCCTCGTGTGCTGCTTGCCGAAAACCGGTCTGTTGTTGTAACATTAAAGGCGTTCGGTTCCCAGCACAGCCAAGCCGAATTGATGTTTTCGTTCCCTTGTACCGTCTTGAAAGTCAGGTCTTTGAGAAAATCGCGGGACTCCGTTTCCTCCTTCGTCGGCTTTTGCGGCGCAGGTTCGCTAACCGGTTCGGTAACCGCTTCGGTCTTTTTCGGTTCTTCCTTTTTCGTTTCAACTTTAACCGTTTCGGTCTTTTTCGGTTCTTCCTTTTTCGCTTCAACTTTTACCGCTTCGGACTTTTTCGGATCATCCTTTTTCGCTTCTACTTTTACCGCTTCGGACTTTTTCGGCTCCTCCTTTTTCGCTTCAACTTTTACCGCTTCGGTCTTCTTCGGTTCTTCCTTTTTCGTTTCAACTTTAACCGGTTCCGTCTTTTTCGGTTCTTCCTTTTTCGCTTCAACTTTAACCGTTTCGGGCTTTTTCGGTTCTTCTTTTTTCGTTTCAACTTTAACCGTTTCGGTCTTCTTCGGTTCTTCCTTTTTCGCTTCAATTTTTACCGGTTCGGTCTTTTTCGGTTCTTCCTTTTTCGCTTCAACTTTTACCGGTTCGGTCTTCTTCGGTTCTTCCTTTTTCGCTTCAACTTTTACCGGTTCGGTCTTTGCCTCAACCGGTTTCTGTTCTGCCGGTTCTACCGGTTCTACCGGTTTTGCTGGTTTTTCTGTAACATTACCGCTGGCGGCGATTCTGTACTGCGGCATTGACGACGGTGTTACGAGTACAGCCGTTTTGAGCAACGGCGGCGGCAGTTCGGCGACTTCAAGAAATTCAGGACATTCCTCTACAGCATTGTCATCTGTTTCGACAGCAGCACTATTTTGCCGTTTGAATCGGGAAAACCGATTGGCAACGGCGATGTATTGAGTACCGCTGGAAATGCGAATCGGTACCGTATCAAGTGCCGCCTTGCGCGCTTTGCGGTCAAGACTCAATTTTTCGGTCGCACTGGTCAACGACAAATGCTGCGTAATGTTCACGTAAGCGTCAAATTCGGCTTTGAGCCGATTGGTCAGCGTTTGCAGCGTTTCCTGAACGACATAATCGTTTTGTGTTTTTAACTTTGCGTCGGCGGCAGTTTTTTGCGCAGACAATTCTTTGAGGATACCGTTGGCAGCCGCTGCATTTTCTTTGGTTACGTCATCGAACGAAACCGGCGGCGACGGCGCAGAACGGCGTTCAAGGTGTATCACAACGCTTATCAGCAATAACAGTGCAGCGGCGGTAAAAATGACAACGGACTTGGACAAACCAGTGTTTTTCATAACATCCTCAACGTGTTTAACTCAACGCCGCATTACCATTTTAGGACAATTTGCGCAAATTGAGTAATATAGACAAGGTTCTGATACGTCCTTATCGGCGATTACATATTGCGCAATCTATCTATTTTTTGCAGATTAACTATTTTTACAAGAAACGCCGCACTCGAAATTTTCCGGCAGACGGACCAACGTACCGCCCCAGGATAAGCCGACTCCGAAACCGATGAGCATTGTCAACACATTCGGCTTTAACATACCGTTTTGCCAGGCATCACACATTGCTATCGGAATACTGCTTGATACCGTGTTGCCCCGATTAGTTATGTCGTTAAAGAAATTCGCGTTTTCTAACCGGCAAAGTTCCTGCAAACGGTCAAGCATATATCTGTTCGCCTGATGGAAGATATAACAGCCGACATCGCTTCGGCTTTTGCCGCTTTTATGCAGCAACTCGTCCACCATCGGCGGTATCCGGTCAATGGCGAACGAAAAAATGCCCGGTCCGTGCATTTTCAGTTGTTCAAGCGACCGAACCGAACCGGTATTGTCAGGATGCTCCGCCGCCGTTGCGGCACTTTTCGCCAACCGATGTCCTCCGGCAGGCACTATCAGCATATCCGCTCCGCTGCCGTCCGTTCCGAAAACAAACTGTCCGATTGCCGCTTCGCCTTCCGCTGCACCGATAAGCGTTGCCGCCGCTCCGTCGCCGAAAAGCGGACGGTTGGTACGGTCAAGCGGATTGATATACTTGGAGTACGTTTCGGAAGTAATAAACAGCACGTTTTTCGCCATACCGGTTTCAATCAATCCTTTGGCAAGCGAAAGACCGTAAATATAACCGCTGCATCCGAGGTTGAAATCCAACGCCCCGCAGGACTTCGGCAGACCAAGTTTATCGTGAATAAGGCAGGCGGAAGTCGGTAAAAAATAGTCAGGCGACTGCGTGCAGAACAGGAGAAAATCAATATCGGTATGTTCGCAGCGGCAGTGAGCGAAAAGCCGTTCGGCAGATTTGACCGCCATATCGGCGGCGGTTTCATCATCGGCTGCAATCGGACGGCGGTCGATACCGAGTTTACGACTGATTTTTTCGGCAGACCAATGGTCGAAACAATGCGCCAGTTCAGCATTATCAAGAACCTTTTCGGGCAGATAATACGCAATGCTCTGAATTTGGGCTTGAACGGGCATAGTACGTATTAAAACACGATACGGCAGAGAGGTCAAGTATCTTGACTCTGCGCCGGCGGCGGCGTTATAATCAGCCTGCCAGCATTTAACTATTAAAGAACGAATGATTTTTGCCCGATTCTTTACTCTTACATTCTTATTGCCGCTTGCCGCTTTACCTCTGTCTGCCTCCGAATCCAATCACGAATTCATTAGGCTCTTTCCCGACCAGCGGCAACTGTTACAGCCGGGAAAAACTTCGACCACATTCATCAGTGCGGATTACGAAAAAATCAGCGAATTTCAAAATACCCAACCGATTATCGTCCTCGAAGATGCCGGTAAAAAAGATGTCGCAGAAGTCAGTGTCGAAGGGGACAGACTCCGCCTGCAATGGAATAGTATCGGCAAGAGTCAGATTTCACTGCGCATTACCAATCCCGATACCGGTCATATTGTTTATGACAGAATTCAACTTGAAGCGTGGACACCGAATTACTGGACGATGTTCTTTTCCGTTCTCGGCGGTATCGGTATATTTCTGCTCGGAATGAAATACCTCTCCGAAGGTTTGCAACTCGTTGCCGGTGCCGGACTGCGGAAAATGATTGCCACCGTAACCGATAACCGCTTTACGGCGGTCATTGTCGGAGTTATCGTAACAGTTACCATTCAATCAAGTACCGCAACAACCGTGATGGTCGTCGGCTTCGTCAACAGCCAGATAATGACGCTGTCGCAGGGAATCGGTGTCATTATGGGGGCAAATGTCGGCACGACAGTTACGGCGTGGCTGCTGACGTTGAGCCTCAGCAAATACGGTCTTCCGATTCTCGGAGCCGCCGCATTGTTCTACTTGTTCGCTTCAGCGGAGCGCACGCGGCTTCTGGCAATGGTGGTGATGGGGGTCGGCTGCGTGTTTTTCGGACTCGATTTAATGCAGCACGGTTTTATACCGCTCAAAGATTTGCCCGCCTTTTCACATTTTATCGAACAATTTTCCGCCGACACTCTTGCCGGTGTTTGGTTTTGCATCCTTGCCGGCAGCATTATGACCGTTATATTGCAAGCGTCATCGGCAACACTCGGCATCACTATTTCGCTGGCTTCACTCGGCGTGATTCAATTTGAAACGGCGGCGGCTCTCGTCCTCGGAGAAAATATCGGCACCACGTTAACCGCCATTTTGGCTTCGCTCAGCGGCACTGCTAATGCCCGCCGTGCCGCTCTCTTTCACGTCATATTCAACGTCTCCGGCGTGATTTGGGTTTCGCTGCTCTTTCGCACCGTCTTTCTGCCCTTTATGTATTGGTTTGTCGGAACTGACCCCGAAACCGGTCTCATTCGGGACCCGAAAGTGGGAATTGCCCTGACACATTCCTTGTTTAATATCACCAACACGGTCATTTTCCTGCCTTTCGTCCACATTATCGCCGGTTTTCTGGAACACCTTGTCAGCGGCACAGATGAAGAGGCACAAGAGGGGCAGTCCCGATTGACCACGCTTGCCGTACATCGTCTTGAAACGCCGACGATGGCAATCGAACGTTCACGGATTGAAGTTATTCGGATGGGAAATGCCTGCCTGCGGCTTTCGGAAAAGGTTGCCGAACTCATCAGTGCCGATAAAACTGACCAAAAAACGGTCGATAACGCCTTCCACCAAGAAGAGGAACTTGACACGCTGCAAGATGAAATTATCGCTTACACCTCGAATTTGCTCTCTGGAAACATTTCGCACGACATCGGCGAATCAGCACATCAGCAACTTCGTATGGCGGACGAATTGGAGTCGATAAGCGATTATCTGATTGTGATTCTTAAATCGCATTTGAAATTGAGTAAGGACGCTTTGTCCATACCCGATATGCAGCGGGACAAGTTCGGGGAGTTGCATCGGGAAACGCGGGAATATCTGGCGATGGTTCTGCGTTTCTATTCGATACGGCGGCACGATTTCGCCGACCTGATGATGGAGATTCACGCACAAGGACAGAGCCTCAACAGGAAGGCAAAGGAAGTCCGTGATGAGTTTATTAAACAGATGTCGCAGGAAAAATACGACCCGCAGGTGGTGATTGCGTTTAATACGCAGTTCAATGCTTACCGGCGTGTCAGGGAACACGTTCAAAATGTCGCCGAAGCGATTGCCGGTACGAAATAATCACCTTTTCATTAGAGTTGCTCCCTAACCGGCAAGAAAACGATAAGAGGCGAGGGGCGTTATCCCCCCGATGATTTTATTCTTCCGCCTCTATTTATTATTCCTCTTTTTCCACCTTTCCATTTGGACTTCATAGGAAAGAGACGGCGAAAACTCTGCCTCAATTAACTCCTCCGGCACATCAATACGCAACTCGTTCTTGCCCTTCTTGACCGTAAATTCAAGCGGCGATGCCGCCGCCGTCTGATACTTTTCCGGCAATACCGGTTTCACCTCAAAACGCGGCTCCTCAAGCGTGATACGGTAATACTCGTCCCATCGCTCCTGCGGCATTGATGAAGCAAACTTCGTTAACGTCACCTTATAATCTCCCGCATACACACCGTCGCCGGGCGAAAGTGTTGTGATAACAAACTTCCCGTCGGGCGCACTTACCGCA
>JAITQJ010000314.1 GCA_031288955.1 Planctomycetaceae bacterium
CTTTCCGACGGCTTCATTGATGCCGATGATAAAATCGTCGCCCTTGCCGTTTGAAAACATTGCTGTATTCACTTTTTTCATCATCAAATCGTTTTCTGTTACAATATGTCCTCTCGGCAGCGGACGGCGGACAACAACAATTTCCATAGGCAGCCTAATCTCGGCTTCGACACTAACCGTAACATTGGTCTGCATTTTGACCGTGAATTGTTGTATGCCGAGAAACGGAACACTGCCGCCGGTGATTTCTTTGATTTGTCCGTTCGATGCCAAAAGTTTGGCTTGGTCAGGAGTCAGTTTCAGCGAGATTTCCCACGACTTGTCAATTTTGTTCGTAAAGTTCAGGTAGATATTCAATGCTTCGGCAAGTTGTTTTTCAAGCATCTGCATAAAATTGCCTTCAATTTTCTGTCCGATTTCCGAGTGAACGGCAGGAATAATGTTACGTTTATCATTTTCCTCAATATAATTTGCCTGCTGAATCACAAATTGCTTCTTTGCCGGTACCGCTGATGTCATTCCCGATTTACTTGTAACGGTAACTTTACCGCTGCCGGTAATCCGGTGCTGAACACTGCTGATGCCGAGTTGCGAAAGCATTGAACGTAATTCCTGCTGACTGACTATCCGTTCTTTGCCTTCTAACGGAGCGGGGAACAGTACCGTCTGTTTTAGTTCTTCGGCGGATGCCTGTGCCTGTGTTTTATCGGTTTCCGTAACGATAATATCCGCAACATCGCCGAGCATAACGAGACTTCCGTTCGGAATAACCGGTGCGGACTTGAAACGTATCTCTGCGGCTTTTGCCGCTGCCGATAACGCAACAATAACCAACAGCGTCAAGACGGTATGGAATTGAAAATTGATAATGGAAAATGGAAAATTATTTTTCATTGTTTTGCAGCAGTGGTGAGTGATGAGCGGCAAGCGGTGCGTTGCGAAAAAAAACTCCCCACTCGCAACACGCCACTCACCACTTTGTTCTTATCGTTTAATTCCTATCACGGTTTGCAGAATCTGGTCGCCGGTTTGCGTGGACTTACTGTTTAATTCGTATGCCCGCTGCGAAGTAATCATATCAATCAATTCGACAACCGGAGCAACGTTCGACATTTCCAAATGCTGGGCTTTTAACATTCCCGTTCCGTTAATGCCCGGATTATTGTTCACCGGCGCACCGGAGGATGCCGTTTCCCGATACATATTTTCGCCGACACGCAGCAAACCTTCAGGATTGATGAACGTTGCCAATTCAATCTGACCGATATTTTGTAACTCCTGCACGTCGCCGTTCTGGGCAACCCACACGATACCGCTGTCATCAATTTGCACTTTTTCCGTGCCGTCAGGTATCGTGATTTGCGGCTCTACCGGTCTGCCGGTATGCGCACTGCCGATAACAAGCAAGCCGTTAGCGTTGACATTGAAATTTCCTGCGCGGGAATAAAACAGTTCGCCCGTGAACGGGTCGGTGCATTGATAAAAGCCTTCGCCGGCAATCGCAACGTCCAAGTCTCTGCCTGTTTCGGTTATCGAGCCGAGCGAAAAATCGCTTTGAACACTGGTAACACGGGTACCGACACCGATGGCAATTCCCGTTGCCGTAAATTCGCCGTTAATATCCTGCGAACCCGGATAGCGGAGATTATCGTAATACAAATCCTCGAAATTGCAGCGTTGCTTCTTATACGCCGTTGTCTCAACGTTCGCCAGGTTATTGGAAATCGTGTTGAGTTTTTTCTCACCCGCCAACATTCCCGTACCGGAGGTGTAAATCGTTTGAAAAGGCATCGTTTAATTTAATTGAAAAGGGACAATGGAAAATGGAAAATATAATAATGTACTTTATTCTCAATTTTCAATTCGTTAGGCAACTCTCAATACCTGACTTATCAAGGCACCGGTTGCTTCGTCTTGTGTGTGCATCATATTGACGTTCGTTTCGATGGCGCGGGAGGCAACAATCATCTCAATCATTTCTGTCGAAGGATTCGTTGCCGACATTTCAAGGTGTCCAGACCGGATACGTGGTCTTTCGGCATCGGGAATGTCTGTATAACCGAGTTCCCCCGGCGGTACGTCGTGAAAGCGGTACACGTTCTCGCCGACCTTCACCATATTTTTCAGGTTGTCCGGCTGAACCAGAGCAATCTGTTGCAGCCGTCCCACGCCAACATCGTGCAGCACACCGTCATCGGTGATGTGCCAGGTTTTGCTGTTCGGGTCGGGCAGGGTAACGGCTTCGCCGTCAACGTCGAGGAGTTGAAACCGGCTGCGTCCCCATTCGGTAACGAAAGTGCCGGTGCGGTCGGTTTGAAAGTTTCCGGCGCGGGTTAAAAATTCCTCGCCGTTGGCTAAATCCCTGACCCGAAACCAGCCGTCGCCTTCGATAGCAAGGTCGTTTTCATTTTCGGTCGGCATTATCGGTCCCTGCTTAAATTCGGTATGTGTTCCAATGGTATGTACACCGCCGCCGATGTCGGTCATCAAGCCGGTATCAAAGTCGATTTCACCGATAGCAACGGATTCACTGTGCCGAGCCATTTGAAGTGCAACTTCCCGTTTGAAGCCGGGCGTTTCGAGGTTGGCGATGTTATTCGCAATCGTCTGCATCCGGTACTCTTGGGACATTGCCCCTTCGGACGAAATGTACAAGCCGTATGACATTTTTTGCTAGTTAAAAATGGACAAGGAAAAAGGGAATACGTAATCCGTATCTTCCATTCCTCACGGATAAATCGGCTTTTCTGATTAAAAGGATTAGTTAAAATACAGAAAATTTACCGATTGTAGCGATTATTTCACCGGCAAGGGAAAATCTAAACGGTTTTGCCAGTGTATCATACGCTGCGCAAGTAAAAGCAAGTAATTTTGCTTGCGCTTTTGGAGAAAACATTAAAAAGGCGGAAGTTGCTATAATTTCTTTCTGACACCTTCACTGTCAAAAATTTTTTGCTATATCTTGCCAACGGCTTTTTTTAGGCTATAATACCTACGGTTGTTTATGCAACCCTAACCAGACACACTATGAGCAATACCAATGTTCCCGTTGCCGGCAGAATCGCCGGTCTCACCGCGCAGGGACTCTACAACAAATGCCTCGCCCTTGCCGGCAATCTGTGGTGGACTTGGCATCCTGAAGTTATCGAAGTCTTTCGGTCGCTTGACCCTATCCGTTGGCGGCAACTCGGACATAATCCGATTGCTCTGCTCCGCGAGTTCACGCCCGAAAGGCTCGAAATACGCGCTGCCGAACTCGTTCTCTACACGAGAATTGACCAAGCCTATCGGCGGATGAACGCCTATATGAACACCAAAACGCCGTGGGCAAAACGGAACGTGGGTGTTCTCGGTTCGCAGCCCGTTGCGTACTTCTCGCTTGAATTCGGTGTTCACGAATCGGTGCCGATTTACTCCGGCGGGCTTGGCGTGTTGTCCGGCGACCATATCAAGTCGGCAAGCGGTCTCGGTGTTCCGCTCGTTGCCGTCGGGCTGTTTTATAATCAGGGCTATTTCAAGCAGCAACTCGACGTGGACGGTTGGCAGCAGGAAGAATACCTCGACACTGCCGTTGAAAATCTGCCGCTCGAACTTCCCGTAACGCCGAAAGGCGAAAAAATTATGGTGTCCGTTGAGACCCGAACCGGCACTATTTACGCAAAAGTTCGGCAAATCAACGTAGGACGTGTCAGGCTGCTGCTTCTTGACACCGACCTCGACCAGAATACTCCTGAAGACCGGAAACTCACAAGCCGGCTCTACGGCGGCAATAACCGAACCCGCATCCGTCAGGAAATTGTCTCCGGTATCGGCGGTGTTCGGGCATTGAAGGCACTCGGCATCACTCCCGGCGTGTATCATCTCAACGAAGGACATAATGCTTTTGCGACCCTCGAAGCCGTCCGGCAACGGATGAAAGAAGACGGGGTTACCTTTGCTGAAGCGTCAAGCGATATTGCTCAAAAAACCGTTTTCACAACGCATACTCCCGTACCGGCGGGACACGACCGCTTCGACAGCCAACTCGTCGAAGAACATTTAGGTCCGCTGCGTGACCAAATCGGCATCGACCATTCGCATTTGATGTCGCTTGGACGCATTGACACCTCTAATCACAACGAGACCTTCTGTATGACGGTACTCGGCTTAAAGATGTCCCGCTATGCCAATGCGGTTGCATCGCTGCACGGTGTCGTTTCCCGGCGGATGTGGCATTGTTTGTGGCCCCAGTTGCCCGAAGAGAAAGTCCCCATCGGGCATATCACCAACGGCGTTCACGTACCGAGTTGGATGGCTTGGCAAATCAACACGCTTTTCGAGCGGCATTTACCGCCGTCCTGGTCGCAGGATTCCTACTCTCCCGACGAATGGGAGGCGGTGCAGGGAATTGACTACGGCGAACTTTGGGAAACGCACAGTGCCTTGAAAAACTTGCTGGTCGCTTTTATCCGGCGGCGGTTAAGCCGGCAATACCGGCGGCGCGGCGAACCGGATGATGCGATTGACCAAGCACGTACGGTGCTTGACCCGCAGATTTTGACTATCGGTTTCGGACGGCGTTTTGCGACGTACAAGCGGGCAACGCTGGTACTGAATCAAATCGACCGGATGGCGAGAATCTGTAACGATGCGGACAGACCGGTGCAGTTTGTCTTTGCCGGTAAGGCGCACCCCGCCGATACCCCCGGCAAGGAATTTATTCAGACGATTGCCAATTTACGGAAAACGCCGCAGTTTGCAAACCGGTTCGTGTTCGTTGAAGATTACGACATCAATGTTTGCCGGCATATGGTTCAGGGAGTTGACGTTTGGCTCAACAACCCGCGCCGTCCGCTGGAAGCGTCTGGAACGAGCGGAATGAAAGCCGTTCTCAACGGAGCGTTAAACCTGTCGATTCTTGACGGGTGGTGGGCGGAAGCCTACGACGGTACGAACGGCTTTGCTATCAGCAACGGAACGAGTCACGCTGATGACAAGATAACAGACGAGCGGGATGCGGCGAGTTTGTTCGATGTGATTGAGAACGAGGTCGTGCCGCTGTACTACGATATTGATGAACACGGTTTGCCGACACGCTGGATACGGCGGATGATGAACTCGATTAGTTCGCTGGCTTGGCGGTTTAGTTCGCACCGGATGGTAGCGGATTACACAACGGAGGCTTATTTACCGGCGGCTGGCGGAACGAGTTGCAAAGTCGAACGATAGCGAAAGGGTAGGGTTGCGGTACGGTAATCGTAAGATTGCCGTGCCGCGTTTTGTTATCAACCCTCTGCGGTCAATTTAGTTTTTACGTGCATCGCTTGACGACAGGCGTACCGCTTTACCGACATCGATTGTCTTGCGGTTCGTCTTCTGCTCAACCGTAATACTTTCCGGCGAAGTTGACACCGCAGCGTATTTCATATCCACCGTGTAATAGCCGATAACACTTTCCTTCGGCAAATGCGGATTGTCCTTGTCCATACCTTCCGGCACAACCTGTGCCGCCGCATCAAGCGGCTTAACTTCAAATTCCGTCCTGATGACAGTAATCTGATACTCGCCCGGAATCGCACC
>JAITQJ010000320.1 GCA_031288955.1 Planctomycetaceae bacterium
GATATGTGGGATGCCGCTTCTGCAACGTTGCAAAATAAATCCTTTGCCGAAATGTCCGGCATCTGCATTTTTCTTTTGTGTGTTACCGGCGTTAGTTCTGCGTTTGTAACTCTGCTGCAAAATTCACAGCGGACAGTTGCGGAGTTAAAAGAAGCACAGCGGGCAACGCAGGCAAAGAGCAACTTCCTTGCGAATATGAGCCACGAAATCCGAACGCCGATGAATGCGATTCTCGGTTATTGCACGTTCCTGCTCCGCGACAAACTCGAACCGCAGCAGCGGAGTAATGCCGAAGGAATTAAAACGGCTGCGCAAACGCTCCTCGCTCTTATTAACGACGTTCTCGACTTTTCTAAAATTGAGGCAGGAAAAATTGAAATATACAATGAACCTTATGAAATTACGTCGCTGATAAATGATGTTGTTACCACGGTCAGTGTCAGGGCTTTTCAGAAGTCGCTTGAATTCTACACGGTGATTGACCCGCTGCTGCCGTCTTCTTTGATTGGCGATAGCATCCGTATCCGTCAGGTGATACTGAACCTGTTGACCAATGCGGTCAAGTTTACCAACAGCGGTTTCGTGTGTTTGAAAATCACCGGCGAGTTCATCGGCGATAAACGTTTCCGTTTGAGCGTTTCTGTTACAGATACCGGTATCGGCATTACCAAAGAAGATTCCGCTAAACTGTTCACGGCGTTTCAGCAAGCGGAGGGACGCAGAAATAAGAACATCGAAGGTACGGGGCTGGGACTGTCGATTTCCAGACAGTTTATCGAGTTGATGGGCAGCGAACTCCAGATGGAAACACAATACGGCAGAGGTTCGACGTTTTCGTTTGCCGTTCCGCAGGGGATAGCGTCCAATGCCGAACGGATTACGCCGCATTTGCCCGGCAGCATCCGTGCGGCGGTGTTTTCGCTCTCAATGCTGCTGGATTCCGCGGGCAGCGAAGATGTTCTGTATTGCCGGGAACATTGGGATGCGCTGCTGAAATCGCTGCATCTTGACTACGTGATTGAAAACGATGCGCAACGTTTTATGTCCTTGATTCAGCAGGGGACGTATTCGCATTATTTCATCGGTGAAGCGTGGTATAAAAAATGGGAGAGTATCTTGACAGCGGCTTCGGGACAAATTTTCGTGGTAACGAACCATTCAATACAGGTGAGTGCGGAGCATATTAAAACGATTCGCAAGCCGGTGAATGCGATAACGATAGCGGATGTGCTCTTGGACGGTGATACGCAGATGACGGCGGAAGAGCAGGTTTCCGGTATTTTGACGCGTTTTACGGCACCTGATGCCAAAGTTTTGGTGGTCGATGATAACGAAATCAATCTCCGCATTGCCCGCGGACTTTTAGAACCGTATCACGTGCAAATTGAGAGTGCCGAAAGCGGTTTGGCAGCACTGCGGATATTGCATTTGGAGCGTTTCGATTTGATATTGATGGACCACCGGATGCCGGAAATGGACGGCGTGGAGACGTTGAAACGTATCCGGCAGTTAGCGGACGACAGCGAAGATGAGTATTTTATGAATGTACCGGTCATTGCATCGACGGCAAATGCGATGGAGGGAGTGCAGGACCAGTACCGCAAGGAGGGCTTCAATGATTATCTTCTCAAGCCGATATTGCCGGCAAAGTTAGACAAGATTCTCCGTCATTGGCTGCCGAAGGATAAAGTAAAAATGAACTAACGGCACACAGGAAATTGTGGATAAAATGAAACGTATTTTTCTCGCTTGGGATAAACTGCCGCTGGAAGCGGTCAGTGAATTTTTTGTCAATCAGTTTACCGAAAACGGTTGCCTTGATATGCGCCGTGCCGTTCTCGTTCTGCCCGGAAAACGCGCTGCCGACAGATTGGAAGAAGTATTCGCCGAAAAAGCCGAAACTCTGCCCGATACCGCCTGGTATCCTCCAAAATTCGTTTCAGTCGATGATTTGCCGGAACAGTTTTATGAAGCCAAAAAGGAGTTTGCTTCGCCGCTAGTCCAAATACTCGTCTGGATTCAGGCACTTGACCAAATCGAAAACGAACATCCCGACGAATTGCGGGTTCTTCTTGCGAAGAGACCAAACTCCGGCAGTATCGAAGCCCGGCTGACTTTCGGCAAAATGTTCAACACGCTTCATACGGAACTTGCATCGGATTTGCAAAACTTTTCCCTCGTTGCCAAATTATGCGATAAACTGAATCTGCCGAGTGAAAAAAAACGCTGGGAAGCCTTGTGGCGGTTGGAAGAAAAGTATCTGGCTATTCTTGATGCCAAGCAAATTTGGGACAAACAAGCCGCCCGGCTTTATGCCGTCGAACATCCCGAAGAGTTTAACGCTTTCTACCGCAAGCATAAAGAAAATAAAACGCAATTTTTTCTCGTCGGCTGTACCGACTTGAACAGCGAACAAAAGCAAATCCTGTATCACTTTGCCGACATTGTAACTGCCGTTGTTTTCGCCCCGTTTGAATTAGAAAACGCTTTTGACGAATACGGCTGCCTGAAACCGGAGGCTTGGCAGCCCGACAAGTTTGCGGTGCCGTTGGACAAGCATCAAATCTTTTTCGCCGATAAACCCGAAGAGCAAGCCGATGTACTGGTGCAGATGATTGCACCGCAGTTAAATACGCCGGTGCAGAATATCGTTGTATCATCACCGGACGACGGCGATTTACCGGCGATACAAGGCAAATTCGAGACTGCCGGTATTCCGATTCGTTATGTACCGGGCAAACCGGTACAGCAAACGCCGATTTACCGGTTTCTCGAATGTTGGGCGGCATATAAAAAATTGCAGGGAACCTCGCCGCTGTATGCTGCGTTCGCTGCTTTAGTTCGGCATCCGGCGGTTGATTCGTGGTTGAAAGAAGCGAATCTTCTGAAACGGCTCGATTTATGTTACAACGAACATCTGCCGCTGACGGTCAGTGATATACCGGCAAGCGACAAAGTGTATCCGGTCATTCAGCGTTTGAACACACTGCTTGCGGCGGACAATACCGCAGACAGTATCGAAAGGGTTTTACAGACGCTTTTCCCAAAAGACAAACAAACATCGCAATACAAAACGGTAGTGCAGAAACTTCAAGACGTACAAAATGCGATTAAAAAGGTCGAAGACTTTTCCGATACAGATGTGTTACAATTATTGCTGTTTCAACTTGCCGGAGTCCGTATTGCTCCGCCCGCCGACCATTCCGCTGTTGAGATTATCGGCTGGCTCGATACGGCACTGGATGATGCGCAGGCGGTCATTATTACCGGCTTCAATGACGGTAAAATCCCTGATAGTAAAACGGCAGATATGTTTCTGCCCGACAAAGTCCGGCAGTTGTTACACATCGAAGATAACCGGAAACGGTATGCCCGTGATGCGTATAATTTGTCGGTGATTCTCGCAAGCCGTCCGCAATCGAATGTTCGTGTCCTTGCCTGCAAACACGGCGCAGCCGGAGACCCGCTGCTGCCGAGCCGGTTGATGTTTGCCGCTGACGACAAAACAACGCTGCAACGGGTCAAAAGGTTTTTTTGCGAAGAAACAAAGGGAAAAGAGAAAGAAAGTATTGCAGCGGATTGCGGCAGCGGTGAAAAACGTCCGAAGCAGAAGATTCCGCTCCTTGCCGAAGCGATTGACATTTTTCTGGACAAGAAATCGCTTTCCATCACCGATTTCAAAAAGTATATTGAATGTCCGTACCGGTTTTATCTTCAAAAAATTCTGTACCTGTCCGCCTTGGATGACAGTGGCGAAGAGATGGAGGCGGCGACTTTCGGTTCGCTTGTGCATTACGTGCTGGACGACTTCGGCAAAAATGAAAACATAAAAGACCGCGTCGACGTTGACAAGGTTCGGGAATATCTGTTACAAAAATTAGACGAGCGGGCAGATGTCCTTTTCGGCAAAACACCGCGGGTATCGGTTGCGATACAGATTGAACGTGCCGCCTACCGGCTCAAAGCCTTTGCGGAAAAACAAGTTGAATGGCGGAAGCAGGGATACGTCATTCAATTCACTGAAAGAGAATTTAACGATGCTGCATTGGAATTGCCGACTGGTGAGCCGATGAAATTGAAAGCGCGTATTGACCGCATTGACCGGCACGAAAAGACGGGAGAATGGGTTGTTTTTGATTACAAAACGGGCAGTTCAGAACCAGAAGAGGCGCACCGCAAGGGTAAAAAAGAGAAGAAATGGATTGACTTGCAGTTGCCGCTCTACGATTATGTTTTGCGGAACGTGAAGGACGGGGAATTTACGGGAAAAATTCGACTTGGTTATTTTCTGTTACCGAAGGACGTAGATAAGACGGGTATTATCCTTGCGAAATGGGAACCTGCCGAGTTAGACGAAGCGGTAGAGAAAGCGAAAGAGGTGGCGAGGAATATCCGTGAGTGCAATTTTGCAATGGCAGAGAAACCGCCGCTATACGATGATTTTGCCGAGATATGCCGGTTATATTGACCGGAGGTTGCGCCAGTTGAGGGTTTGACAAACGTCCGGTCATAAGGTAAAGTGTAGGAGGTGGTTTTTTCAGAATAATCGAAAATATGTCAGAAGTGTCCGCAACCGAACAGATTAGGGCTTTGCTGCCGGCGAATCCGAAGGCGTTCATCGTTGACGATTCAGTGCCGACGCGGCGTATTTTCCGTATGATTCTCGAAGAACTTGGTTTTACGGTCAACGAGGCGGTCAATGGAAAGAAAGCCCTTGAAAAACTGGAGGAACTCATCGGCGAAACAGTGATTATCTTTTCCGATATAAGTATGCCGGAAATGGACGGTTTCGAGTTTTGTTTTACGCTGATGCAGAAGCCTTGGTACAACGGCACGCCGTTCGTTCTGGTTTCAACGGAGAGCGATGCCAAAAACGTTATCAAGGGCTTAAAATTCGGCGCAGATGATTTTTTGCCCAAACCGTTCGACAAAGAAATCGTCGCCCACGTCCTAATGCGGATTTTTCAGCGGTAAATGCTTTATGATTGGAACGCATTATTGCCGAACGGGGAATTAGGATTTATGTAAACACAAAATCCGCTCTTGCATTTCACACGGCAAATCGTTAGTGTCCGAATATGAAAACGGAAGTCTTGCAGTTTTTGGAACAACTGACCGATGCGCAGCACCGGATGATTGATGTCTTGCAGCGGAAGCAGCCGCTGCTCGTGCGTCCCGATAACGAGGCACTAGCAAGTCTCAACGGTGAAGAAAAAATTGCCGTTAGTACGATGCAAAGCCTCGTGGCGAGACGTGAAGAACTGCTCGAATCTGCCCGGCTGAACAATCTTCACAGCGAGTCCATTGAGACTCTTTGTGCCGTGAG
>JAITQJ010000378.1 GCA_031288955.1 Planctomycetaceae bacterium
AAAGGGTGCCGTAATCATTTCCCCGCTCCAACTGCGAACTGTACATTCCCGCCCAGTAGTACAGAATCCGCTCGAAGAAATTTGTGTGCCAATCAGTTTGGACTTCAACATTGTACAATACTCCCTTTTCATCTTCGACGCGAACATCGAGACGAACTTGTTTATCGACCGGAAAATCCTGAACGTTGACCGGATTCAGCACCGCTGCTTTCATAACACCCGGCAGTCCTGCGTCGGTCATCACGGCATTGAGCAGCGACCGCAAAATTGGTTCATTTTTCGGCGGCGACCACAGAGCGGCGATGAATAAATCCGTTGTCGGCGTTATCAGGGCTTTATCGGACTCCATCGGCACATTATAACAAATCCGCACCGCTGCCGCAAGACAGGCACAGAAAGCCGCAGGTTGCGGAGCAGACTCTCTGTTTTAATTCGTAATTGTCAATCCCTGCATTCCGACGTTGTTGACGCTGCCGGTTACGATGTTATATTCCACAGATTCAGCCGCATAATCGCCGTTTTGTCCCGGACGGTTCGTTTTGACCTTTACGCTCTTTTCAAAACGTACAGTGTTTTTCAACTGATTGTATTTTATTAACTGCGCCTTGCCGAAAACACCGTAGCCGTCAATGACTGCATCGTCTTCTGCCGTTAACTCCATCGTTGTCTGCGTTGTATCCGCCGGATTCTGCAACTCCGCAATCTTCATCTTTTCGCACTCCAACGTGCAGCCGGTTTTCCTCGCCGCCGCAAAGTTTTCGTGTGCTATCGTGTCATCCCAGCCTGCCGCCGGAAAATACGCAACTTCGACTCTGCCGTTCAAATCAATGTTCTTGCCGCTGCCCAGCAGCACTCCTTGCAGCGTGTCCTGAAACCAAACGGACAAATGATTCAATGAATTATCTGCTGCGGACGTTGTCCGAACGGTATTTGTTACATTCTGCATTGACGAGGCTTTACCGGCAAACGTCGTTGACAATCTGCCTGGTCCTTCGGCAACCAGATAATTCCGGTCAATGTAATAACGCAGCAATTCCGCTTCAGCCGTCGCAACCGATTTCTGTTTGCCGTCTGCGTCTCTGTCCAAACTGCGTACAAAAACGTTCTTTGCGCACTGAATCATCTCCGCTTTCGGCGGCACATTGGACGTGTCATCAAAGAAACGGACTTGCCTGTTCAAATAAATCTCCATCGTATCACACCAGAGCGATTGCGTTTGATACAAAACGCGCACGCGGTTGCCCGTCTTGTCCGTCTGTCCAAAGAAACGCATTACTTTGCCGTCAAACTGCATATTTTTGTTCCATTCAACGATAAGCCGCGATGAAGCCGCTGCCGATAATGCTGACGGCGGTGCTGCTTTAACACCGGTACCGCTCAATGCAGAAGCATCAACCGCCGCTGTATCGGCAACGAGCCGACCGGGGAACGGCGACCAGCAATTATTATCCGCCCGTGTCAGGTTCAATTCCTTTGACCAAAGTTCTACGCCCCGTCCTTTGATGAACGCATTCGGACTGTTCGCCTGACACGTAATCTTCACCGCTGTATTCAAACCGCCCGGTTCCCAAACCGTTGCCGTATCTCCCTGCAAATTAAAAGCCGCTGCACTGTCTTGCGGCGCAGCCGTTTCAACGGCTTTGACGCTGCCTTCGAGAGCAATAATTTCCGCCGTTGCCTGCCCGTTCTGATTGCGGACTTGCATTTTCATTAAATTGCCGCTCATCGAAAAGCGTGCGCCTTGTTTCGACTGCAAACCTAATAAATTCTGCGAACCCAACGGCGTGTTTTGTGTTATCACACCGCGCTGCAGCGGAGCACTCCTGCTGACCGCCGGAATAACCGGAGACGCTATTGCCGCTGGTTTCGCCGCCTCTGCCGGTGCTGCCTGATAAATCGGCAGCGGCTGCAAACCTCCAGCCGGCTGCTGATATTGAACGAATTCAATCGGCTGCCCCGCAGCAGCGTTCCATTTCGGCGGCGGTAAAAGCATCGCCTGCGGTGTCCACCGGCTTTGTGTTACTTTGCCGTCCTGCGAAACATTCGTAAAATAAATATCGAGCCGCTTGACATCACACGTTCCCGATTCATTAGCGAAGCGGACGTTATTTTTCACGATAATGTGGTCTGGAACGATACCCGACGGTGCGCCGCTTGACGCAATACCGCTCTTTTTCTGCGGTGATGACGATGAATTTGCCTCCGTATTACAGCATATTTCGATTTCTTCGGCAGTCAGCGTTCCGAAGCCGTCCATCACGCCCCGTATTCCTTTACCGAGTTTCACGACCAGTTGGTCTTTGACAAGCGGATGCGGTGCCATCGCCATTTCATTCCAATCGAGCCGTACTTTTTTCGCCGACGTTCCCGTACCGGTGATTCCCGTCATCGAACCTTTACCGATAGACTTAAACGAACCGAACGCTCCGTTTTCCCCCAGCGTGTATTCAACAGTGTTATCGCTTTTTATCGAATATAAACTGTTGAGAATCATTTCAATTTCTTTACTTCCGCCGGTCTTTTGCTCGAATGTCGAAAGTTTCAGCATTTTCTTTTGCAAATCGATAAAGATTTCATCACCGATAAGTTGTACATCGCTGCCTTGTTTCAAGGCGAACCGCGCCGGCTGCGGCGGCTGCACGCCTTTTTTGCCCCGCGCTGCAAACTTGACCGGTTCCATTGCCCCGAAATTACCGTATGCCGGCTTTGTTTCTGCTTTCTCTTGCAGCGTCAGGATAACTTCTTCCGCCGTTAACCGGTCAAGCGTTTTATCGGGATTTTTTCGTGTAATATCGACACTGCCGTTGAAACTCGCCTGCCAATTTTTTTCGCTGTTATTCCAAACGAAACCGAATTGACGCTGGCAGCGGACATCAAGTTCCGTTGCTGCTCCGCCCGGTACCGGTACACCGCCGGACATTCGGCAGGGCAACTTTTCGTCTTCGGGAAAAACCAAATGAAGCGTTTTCAAACGCTGAAAAATAACGCTGCTCAACTCCTTCGAGGCGTTTTTTGTTATCTTATCGTGCGGCGTTTCCTTTGCCGTTAATTCAAGTGAAAGATTCGTCCCTTCGCCGCTATGATAGCCGAGTTGAAAGCGGACATCTTTTAACGTTTCAATTTTTGTAACAGCCGCCGTCTCTGTAACAGCAACGTTTTCGGCTTCAAGCGTTAAATCGTCTTGCGGTCCTTCGTCTTTCATACCGCTGCTGATAGAAACTTTGCCGTAAAGTCTGCCGGCGGCGACTTTCGGCAGCGGCAATTTTGTTACATCGAATTCACTGTCAAACTCGATTTCGGCATATTGCTGTGTCCGCAGGACAATCGTTTGACGCTGCCATACACGCAGACTTTCTTCGCTTAAATGGTCGGCAGTATCCGGCAAAATCAGTACGGTACACGGTTCGAGTTTCAGCAGCCGCTTGTTTTGTGCATCTATTTGGTCGTGTCCGAAAAGCACAACGACGGTATCGAACTGGAGAAAGTGCAACTCGTGTTTGACATCGCTCTCCCAGCCGTTTTCCGGCAGTACCGGCAGAAACGGCTCAACGGCTTCGCGTTGTGCGCTTTCGGTGTTTTCTGCCGCGGCGGATACGAACGCAGAACGGTTCAACTGTTTATTCGGCAGCACAGCAGGCACAAGTACCCAGCCGTACAAAAAGTATAAGGCAGCAACAACAAAAAAACTAATAACCGTAGCAATACTTCGCATCGTTGTTAATTGTTAACTGATAACGGATAATGAAAAATCAAAAAGGAAAATGGATGCCGTCTCGGTTTAGATTTATATCCTGATTATCAACTCTCAATTTCTCCCTTTATCCGCAATATCTGGTCAATCAAATCCCGCACGGCACCGTAACCGCCGGGACGTTGGGTAACATATTCAGCAGCATTCTTTAACTCCTGCGGAGCGTGCGGAACGGTTACGCCTAAACCGACGGCACGAATCGGCGCAAGGTCGGGATAATCGTCGCCGATAAATGCAATTTCTTCCAGAGATAATTGTTTTTCTTCGGCAATTTCGATGACTGCCTCCCATTTGGCAAACGTTCCGGCACGGACAATGTCAATGTGTAAATCTTCTGCCCGCCGGGAAACACTGGCGCATTTTCGCCCGGTAATGAGTCCGATTTCATAACCGGCTTCACGCCACATTTTAATTCCGTATCCGTCGAGAGTGCTGAAACGTTTTGACTCTTGCCCTTCGTGGTTGATGGAAATGGTATTATCGGTCATAACGCCGTCCACGTCAGACAATATCAATCGAATCGGTGCTGCCCGTTTTTCAAGTGACATAAAGTACGTCCTGCATTTATATCTGCGCAGTGCTGTTGCGCAATGCCGCTGCATAATAACGGTTTCCGTCTTGCAGGGCAACGTCAATTCTGCTCCTTTTCTTATTATCCCCCCTTTTCGTGCCTTTCGTGGTTGAGGAATAATGAATAATGAATAATGAAAAATGAATAATGAATAATGAAAAATGAATAATGAAAAATGAAAAATGAAAAATGAAAAATGAAAAATGAAAAATGAAGGGGCTGGCATAGATAATTGCTTAAAAAAGGGGGTTACAATATGCTTTAGAGTATGCAAATCAAGGGTTGTCGTCTCAATTCGAGGCAGTCGCAAAAGTTGCTTGAGTTTGTTGTTGCTGGTGTGACCGCCCGCACCGCCGCCGAACTTGCCGGCGTTAATCGAAATTCAGCCAATCTTTTTTACAACAAATTGCTAAAAATCATCGTCCATTTCACCGAATTAGAATCACCTTTTCTCAAAGGCTAAGTCGAGGTCGATGAGTCTTACTTCGGCGGCGTGCGAAAAGGCAAACGCGGTCGCGGTGCTGCCGGAAAGGTTCCCGTCTTCGGCTGCTTGGAACGAAAAGGAAAGGTTTATACTCAA